>JANLSA010000440.1:0-1724 GCA_031362085.1 Bacteroidota bacterium
CATTATCAATTCTCTTTAATCTCTTCCAAAAAGACTCGGATGTTTCAATTCTTCAATGATGGTGGTAAAGAGCTGGGGTTGCAGGGCTGCTATGAGTGCCAGCGTAAAAGCCACGCCAAACAAAGCGCCCCATAAATGGGCATCGTGGTTAACATTATCTCCACCTTTTTTACCCATGTAGATGCAGTAAATGATGTAGAGCACGGCATAGGCGGCCGCCGATATTTTTATGGCACCATAGAGATAAATGGCACTCCAGGGACTGAATACGATAAATGCAAAAACCACTGCAGATACGGCTCCTGAAGCACCCAGTGCCCGGTAATTATAATCGTCTTTGTGTTTAAAATAGCTGCGAAGATCGGAAATGATAAGTCCCAGGAAATAGAGTGCCAGGTAAGCCAGTTTGCCACCAAGACCTGCCAGTGAAAAAATGATCTCAATATTTCTTCCAAAAAAGAAAAGGGTGAACATGTTGAAGAACAGGTGCATAAAATCGGCGTGTAAAAAACCTGAAGTAATGAAGCGCAGGTATTGCCTTTCCCTGGATACCCGGTAAGGCCACATGATGGTCTTATCCACCAGCGCAGCATTGGAAAAACCGATGATAGAAAAAATGGCATTGGCTACAATGAGGCCGATGGTAATGGGATAGGCTGAAAAATCCATGATGTTGTTTTAGTGGAATTCAAATCTAAAGCTTTTTTAAATGCATAATTGATAAATGGATAATTGATAATTGATAATGGGTTAATGGATAATGTTTTTAATTCGCAATACTCTTCTGATTATCGTACCATATCAATTTTCGGTATTCACTACAATTCAAAAACATTATCCATTATCAACTATACCATTATCCATTCAACTGTGATGATATTTTTCATTGCGATTAATAGTACATGCCCGGTACACCTGCTCGGCAAGTACCAGTCTTACCAGCTGGTGAGGAAAAACCAGCTTGGATAAACTCCATTTATAGTTGGCTCTTTTCATCACTGCATCACTTACACCGTATGCACCACCGATCAGAAAAATGATCTTCTTAGCACTTTCATTGGCACGCAACTGTATAAAAGAAGCCAGTTCTTCGCTGTTCAGTTGTTTACCTCTTTCATCCAACAATACCAGGTAATCTTCTGATTGCAAAAAGCCCAGGATTATTTCTCCCTCTTTTTTCTTCAGGTCCATTTCACTCAGTATGCCCGCATTTTTTGGCATCGGGATAATATTCCATTCAACAGGGTAATAATGGCTGATCCTTTTGGTAAAAAGGTCGATCCCTTCTTTTACATGCGTCTCATGATTTTTCCCCACAGACCAGAATTGCAATTTCATACCAGAAACAGTTAATTAAAATATAATAAAAATATAAAGTGTAAATGAGTTGCTATTCAGTAAAATAAACTTTATCAAATGGGTTCTGTATAAAAGTAATAATATTTATTTTGGCATATAATAAAAGATGTAAATTTTCGTTTTGGGAAGTAGAAATACTATGTTTTTTATAGTAAAAATATGGTAGAGGCGTAGAAACGAGATAGAATGCTTGTTTACACGCTGTTCTGCAACGATAATATCCAATATCAATGAAACCAAACTTTCACATGCCTAAAGGACATGCGCAGCTCCTAACTGCACAAACATGCCTTTTGATCACCTGTATTTTGAACCGGAGTAAATCTTTTTATGCTAAAGCAATAAGTTATTCATATACCCTATTG
>JANLSA010000443.1:0-1975 GCA_031362085.1 Bacteroidota bacterium
CACAAAATGTTTCGCTCAAAGTTTTTGACCTGAATGGAAGATTAATAAAAACACTTGCTGATAACTTTTTTGAAGAAGGCAATCATTCAATAGAATTTAATGCAGAAAAAGTAAATGAAGGAATTTATTTCTTGCAAGTTCAGTCAACAGCTTTTTCAAAGACTGAAAAGCTTGTTGTTACGAAATAAAAATTGTGAGTATTTGAACTGTATATCTTCGTCCGTGTAATCTGGTATTCGCATAACATGCAGAGTAAAAAAATTTTTAAAAAGAAGGGCTTTGTTCCCTGCCGGACTGCCGGCAGGGATAATCAAATCACGAGTACTCGGGATGCTACTAATTGGCAGTGACTCGTCCTTGAAAAGTTTAGAGTTTAGTTAGTTAATCCGGAGATGGGGTTACAGTTCATTGTTAGCCCTGTTTGAAATTGCTCTTTTTTGGAATAATATCTTCCTTTTTATTGAACTTGATTCATTGCCATTTTATGATAGATTTATGTAAAGGGCATCTCTAATAACCTAAAGGTAAACAAATGTTGAGAAAACTGTTGAAAGTATTTTTTTTCAGACCAACGAAAAGATAGCGTGGTTGTATCTTGTGTAGAAATAATAAACCATATGAAACCCACTACCCGTAGGCTGTTTGACGAAGAATTTCGTTTGGAAAAAATAAGTAAACAGAAAGACCCATTGGAAATTCTTAATCAGCACATTGACTTTGAAATCTTCCGAAAGCCTTTGGAGAAGCACTTTGAGCTTCATGAAAAGGATTTATCTAAAGGCGGTCGCCCTTCTTATGATTATTTGCTGATGTTTAAAATATTGATTTTGCAACGCTACTATAATATCAGCGATGACGCAACAGAGTATGCAATCCTGGATCGTTTATCATTTATGAGGTTCCTTGGACTGAGTCTGAGTGATCTTGTTCCCGATTCTAAAACCATTTGGAATTTTAGAAATGAACTGGCTCAAGTCGGATTGGTAAAGGAATTATTTGGTCGCCTTGATAAAACCCTGAACACACGTGGAATCATTGTTCATGAAGGAAAAATGACAGATGCGAGTTTTGTAGAGGCCCCACGCCAACGAAATACAAGGGAAGAAAATCAGCAATTAAAAGATGGTAATGTTCCAAAGGATTGGAAAAAAAATCCGGACAAACTTCGCCAAAAAGATATTGATGCACGCTGGACCCAAAAAAACGGACACAACTATTATGGTTACAAGGATCATATAAAAGCGGACACCAAAACAAAACTAATAACGGGTTATTCCGTGACCCCTGCCAATGTTCATGATTCACAAGCTACTGAGGATTTGCTGGATAAACAAGACAAGCATCAACCATTATGGGGCGACAGCGCTTATAGTTCAGAAGAGATGGAGAAGATGCTTAAGAAAAAAAAGATGAAATCCATGATTCATGAAAAAGGTTATCGCAATAATCCATTGACAAAAAAACAATTGAATCGCAACAGAAAAAAATCAAAAGTAAGAGCAAGGGTGGAACACATCTTTGGATTTATGGAAAACAGCATGCGAGGAATGCACACCAGATTCCGGAGTATGATAAGGGTGGAAGCCTCTGTAGGATTGATGAATATTACTTACAATTTGTTCCGGCTTGTCCAACTTAAAGTGCAACTCTAATGGAAGAAGTGTGTCCACTGCTGAAAAATCAGATGAAATGAACAAAATGATTCAGGTTATCAACAGAAAATTCTTGCGAAAAATTTTAAATTCGAGCCAAACTAAAAATATTTTTTTAAAACAGGGTTGTTAGAGATGCCCTAAAGGAGTAGATTATAATAAACAATCAGATATTATCAGTCAATTGTCTGATTGTGTTTTTACTTATATCAACAATTGAACTTTATTAACCCAAATTTTTAATTTGGATGTATTGTAAAAAATTGTTGCGAATGCCGAAAATGGATTTATTTAGTTTGTTTATGTTTTAAGTGAGTAACAAT
>JANLSA010000472.1:0-8175 GCA_031362085.1 Bacteroidota bacterium
TTTAAGCGGTATTGCCTTTCCCGAAGGCGATAGAGTAGCTGTTGCTGCATCCAATGCAATTTTTGGAAATGCTGGAGCTTATATTATTGCAATAATGATTATGATTTCAACTTTCGGGTGCAACAATGGATTGATATTAGCCGGCGGAAGAGTTTATTATACGATGGCAAATGATGGTTTATTTTTTAAAAAAACCGGTGAGCTGAATAAAAATGCAGTGCCTGAATATGCAATGTGGGCACAGGCAATTGTTGCAAGTCTGTTATGCTTAAGTGGCCGGTATGGCGATTTGCTTGATATGGTTTCGTTTGTTGTAGTATTATTCTATGCACTCACGATTCTTGGTATTTTTATCTTAAGAAAAAAGAGGCCCGATATTGAAAGACCATATAAAGCATTTGGTTATCCTCTATTACCCGCAATCTATATTGTCCTTGCACTGACATTTTGTTATTTTCTTATTACTATGAAACCAAAATATGCTGGGATAGGTTTGGGAATTGTATTGGCAGGTATTCCGCTTTATTATCTCGCTGTTTCCAGAAAAAAATAATTCAAATATTTTTTACAATGACTGATTTTAATAAACTATTCCAATCTTTTTTATCACTTAAAGTAGGTGTAATTGGAGATGTAATGCTCGACACTTATATGTGGGGAAGTGTGGACCGTATATCACCAGAAGCCCCTGTGCCTGTTGTTTCATTGCATGAAAAGGAATATCGTGTTGGTGGTGCCGGAAATGTGGCATTGAATTGTAAAACATTAGGGGCACAGGTTTTTATGCTAACAGCAATGGGTAATGATGCTGATGCCATTCATTTAGAAGAATTATTTAATTCATCGGGTATTAATACATCGTGGTTGGTAAAAACGAATAACCGCATTACAACCAGTAAAACAAGAATCATAAGCCGGAATCAGCAAATGATGCGGTTGGATAATGAAGTAACGCATGATTTGAACCCTTCCGATGAAAATGCAATGGTTGAAAAAGTAGAAGCTTTTATTGCTGCAGAAAAACCGGATATACTCATTTTTGAAGACTATAATAAAGGAGTGTTAACTGAAAGCCTGATTTCAAAAGTTACTAAACTTTGTTTAGCAGCTGGCGTATTAACAGCCGTTGATCCAAAACGAAAGAATTTTTTCAGCTATAAAAATGTAAACATCTTCAAACCCAATCTGAAAGAAGTAAAAGAAGGATTGAATATTATTGCTGATTGTTCAAATGAAGAAGCATTAGTTAAAGTACATAACGAATTGTCTGGAATTCTTTCTCACCAGATTTCATTTATTACTTTATCCGAGAAGGGGGTCTTCTATCAGCAAAATAATTTGCATAAAATTATCCCATCTCATTTCCGGAATATATCAGATGTTTCAGGAGCCGGTGATACGGTCATTGCCGCAGCATCTTTGGTATATGCCAGTACAAAAAATATTCAGCTGATGGCCGAGGTTGCCAATATTGCCGGTGGATTGGTTTGTGAAGAAGTAGGTACAGTTGCTATTGATAAAGAAAAATTGTTAAAAGAATGTGAGTTACTGCTCCCCTGATTCTTTTTTCATATCATCCATTGATTTGTTTAACATCCCATCGTAATTAATAATCACTTCAAAGAAAATTTTTATCATAGCAAATACGATGATGAAAGCTTTTCCTGCACCAAAACTTAAAAACATACTTCCTAAAATAACAACAAACTGCTGTATAAAAATCCGGATATAGGGCTGAAATAATAAGACCATTAACGGAGTTGTTTTGTATTTGCCCGGAAGAATGAAATTATAAATTATACCAAAACCATAACTGATAACAAAACCAGTAAGCATGGTGTATGAATTGCTGCCTAATAACTGTGGCCATTTATAAAAAAAACTAAAAAGACTCAGGCTCCCGTCTTTTACAATTCCGGATACACCAAAAAATATTGACATCTGAATGGCTACAAACATTCCGTAATGAACTAAAAAGAAAAACATAAAAAACAAGCCATGCTGCTGGGTTCGGCTTGGGCCATTGTACCAGGTATCCGTTCTTCTTACAGCAGTTACAATCGCCATTTTAACCAAATTAAAAACACCGATAATGATCGTTTCAAGACAATAAACGAAAAAGACTTCTGTGGCTCTCCATCCTTCGAACAATACGCCATATACGGGAATCAGGTTTGCCCCAATGATAAAGTAATCTGATCGGGTTAGTTTTTTCTTTAGTATATCGCGGAACGATGCTGCCATAAATGATTTATTTTCGCTTTCTCTATTCCCCTTTTAAGGATAGAGGCAAGATATGGCAAAAATCAGTTTGGTAATACATGGCGGTGCCGGAACAATTTTGAAAGAAAATATGACGCCTGAGTTGGAAGCCACCTATAAAGCAGCATTGCAATCAGCATTGGATAGTGGTTATTCTGTTTTAGAAAAAAACGGTTCGGCAATGGATGCAGTAAAAGCTGCTGTGGTTTCACTTGAAGATTGCATTTTATTTAATGCAGGTTGTGGTTCTGTATTTACAAATAAAGGCACTCATGAAATGGATGCTTCTATTATGAATGGAAAAACATTACAAGCAGGTGCAGTAGCTGGAGTTAAAAATATCCGCAACCCTGTTTTGCTGGCGGACTCTATTATTAAAAACAGCGAACATGTTTTTTTATGTGGCGATGGTGCAGAGGAATTTGCGAGAATTCATCAGATACAAACAGAACCCGATGATTATTTTTTCAGTAAGTTCAGGTACGATCAATGGCAACAGGTAAAAAACTCAGATATCACTTCGTTGGATCATAATATTCAGATAGAAAAAAAATTTGGGACAGTTGGGGCAGCAGCTTGTGATGCGCATGGGAATCTGGCAGCCGCTACAAGCACGGGTGGAATGACCAATAAAAAATTCGGAAGGGCAGGTGATACTCCAATCATTGGCAGTGGCACGTATGCAAATAATAAAACCTGTGCAATCAGTTGTACGGGACATGGCGAACCCTTTATTCAGATAGTTGCTGCCTATGATGTAAGTTGTTTGATGGAGTATAAAGGATTTTCATTACAACAAGCGATGGAAGAAGTAACGATGAAAAAATTAATTGCTATTAATGGTGAAGGCGGAATGATAGGAGCGGATGCAAAAGGAAATATAGCAATGGTTTTTAATAGTGAAGGAATGTACAGGGGCGAAAGATCTGCTAAAGGATTAAATCAAGTTTCAATTTATAAATAAATTCGGAATCTGTTGATGAAAAAATACGCTGTCATAGTTGCTGGGGGTTCGGGTCTTAGAATGGGAACGGCTTTACCCAAACAATTTTTATTATTGAGGGACAAACCTGTGCTATGGCATACACTTACTGCTTTCCTTGATACCTATCCCGATTTAGAAATTATTCTTGTACTAAATAAAGATCATACTGAATCGGGGTTGAGAATAATCAATTCCACTCATTCACCACAGCGAATAACAATAACGGAAGGTGGCGAAACAAGATTTCATTCCGTGCAAAATGGATTAAAACAAATCCATCAGCATTCAGTTGTTTTTGTGCATGATGGAGTAAGATGTCTTATAACTCCTGGATTGATCCGCAACTGTTATGAAGAAACAATTAAGAATGGCAATGCTGTTCCGGCTATAACGGCAGTAAATACCATTCGAATTGAATCGGCTTCCGGCAACGAACAAATAGATCGGAATAAAGTCCGCATTATTCAAACACCACAAACATTTTTCAGCGATATAATAAAAGCGGCTTTTGATCAGGATTATGATGATGCATTTACAGATGAAGCAAGTGTAGTAGAAAGATTGGGATTTAAAATTAACCTGGTTGAAGGCGATACAAGTAATATTAAAATTACGACACCTGTTGATTTGTTGATTGCTGAAAAGATACTTGAGGAAAGGGAATTAGGAATCAGGAGTTAGGAATTAGGGCTTAAGTTTGGTGCATTGCTATTCGAATAAAACGGATCTGAATTTAGAGCCTAATCCCAAATCCACAACCTTGCCTGCCGGCAGGCAGGTTACGAATCCCATATCAGCTTTTAAGCCATCTCAAATAAAACGGTAAACGATTAATTTTTAAAAAAGGATACAACTCTTCCACTGCTCCAAAGCCTTTATAAAACAGGGCAAGATTTATAATATCCGAACCTTCAAAATCGAGAATGAGATTTTTTCCAGCATTCTCTTTTATAAAGGCATCTATTAAAGCATGTGATGCGCCAATCGATCGTCCTTCAACCGTATTTCCAACTAAAATATAATATGCCCGGTTATGTGAAAAGAAAAAAACACAGGACGACAGAATTTGGTTTTTCTCATTAACGATAAAATAGGTTTCAGCCTGTTTTTTTTCTTTTAAAAGAGTAAACAACTTTTTGAAATTTTCATAATCGATTTCTTTCAAAACACTCGAATCATTCATTTGTCCTTGGTTGATGCGAATAATTTCATCAATTGAAATAGTTTTTTTTATTGTACAACCCGATTGAAATGCTTTTTTAATATTTCGGATATGATTTTCCCGAAAACCGGAAACAAGCTCGTCATATTTTTTTTCAAGTTTCAGAATATAATTACAATGCAATGCAGAAAATCCGAGGGGAGCAGATAATATATTTCCTGTGTTTAAAGCAATTTCAATAAATTGAAAATATTTTCTTAAGGTAATTATGAAGTTGCCAACCAGACCTTCTGTTAGATTTTTCCCAAATACACCCAATGATGCAGTAAATGCCGGCTGATATAAATAGGCAATACCGAATTTTTTATTCCAGGTCAATGGCATCACAGCTTCATAATCGTTTAGCACCAGTGCGTCCCAATTCTTTGCCATTGTATCAAGGTAAAATGAATAGGCATAGATCACTCCATTTGATGCTGTTTCTATGCAAGCATCCCATTTAGTTTTATCTATCTCTTTATTCCGGAGATAATGTATTTGATTTTGTTCACCCATCAGAAACTGAAATTGCGGTCGAACTTACGAAGATTGAAATTGGAAATATCAATGGTAAACGAAATTGTTTTAAATAATCTTCCTTTCTTATCAATTGTGGATTGAATATAATCTTTAAAAACTGAGCTGTAAATGAGCGGTACATAAATATTGATCGTTTCTTTGAACAAAGGAATTTGTAAACCCGCATCAAATAAAAAACGATCTGTCTCAGCTTCTTTTTCCCATGCTTCCGCAAATGTGCCGATATCAAAAAATAATTTCAACGGAATTTTTACCGGCAACATACTTAATGGATTGATAGAGGAGGGGATCGTAGTACTGAAATTTACCGAAGCAAGCCAGTTATCTGTTTTGCCAACCTTGCTTGCCAGTAAATCCGTCCGTACTTTAAATCCGCCATCACGGTTCATAATTTGCCTGCTTTCCATCCCTTCAAATTTATTTCTGCCAAAAAAATAATCGCTGTAAGTGTAATCTTCATATCCATTTGCTCCGGTAAGATTTAATTGATATCTGTCATTTGAAAATTGTTTCGTAATTGTTTTAGTACCTCTGTAAAAAAATTTTCCTGCAAATATTCGTACACTCAATCCACCTTCTTTTGAATAATTAAAAAAATAATTCCCGGTGAATGCGGTACGTATAAAATCTTTTGACTGCTCTGATTTCAGTTCGGCTGAGTATGGATACAAGGCCCGCCAGTTATCAACTACCATCCGTAGCTGGTTTAATGTCCTGTTATCATTAACAGTTCTAAAGCGGTTATAGATTATTGTATTTGGTGGTGTACCTGTCGTATCACGGTAAAAACGAAGTTCGTTCTCGCCAATCAAAAAAGTTTTCCATTGTATAAAGCGCAGCTTTGTAGCCCGTGGATCTTTTTCTTTTAATGTAAACCGGATGCCCGGTTCTATTTTAGTAAAAGAAAGAAATGCCTTATTGCCTTCACTATCTGTAAATTTATTTTGAGTAAATCTTGAAGCGCTGATACCGGGTTCAATTTTTCTGAATATACCTTTTGTATAAAAGCTATTGAAGATATAACCTATACCGTTTATTTTTTTTGAACCAAAAGCGTACATGGGTCCAGCAAGAAATTGAAATTTTGTTGGCGGCATTTTTGTATTGGTAAAAAGCAGTCCTGCCATTGCTTTGTCATAGGCATTAAAACCAAGTGCTGGAAAAACGGTTATCACCAGTTGTTTATCCGTATTTGCACGCAAAGCAAAACCAAAAGGGCTTTGAATCGCAATTCCTTTTTTTTCGTTTCCCGGTAGTGAACCTGTTTTAGCTAAGAAGGAAAAAATAGAATCAAGATTTTTCCCTGAAATGTCTTCTATTGTTTTTTTAAAATCTTCGGGATAAGGATGTTTAAATTGCCAACGAGTAAAATATTCATGCATTGCTTTATTGAAAATTTCATTTCCTAATTGTTTTTGCAACAACTCCATCCATTTCGACGTTTTATAATAAGCAACCAATCCATAATTTCTGTCACTGAATTTTTCTGAAGATGTTTCAATCGGTTGATCCAGCTTTTCAGCAATCACTGTTTCCAGCAATTCATTTTCACTTTCCTGATTGTAGTGATGATCTTTTTTGTTGGCATAGATATTCTCATAAAAAGAATTAATGCCTTCATCCATCCAGGGATGTTTCCGTTCGTTGCTGGCAAGTATTCCGTAAAACCAGTTGTGACCAATTTCATGTGCTATTACATTGTCTAATTGTTTTTCAGTTTTTGTAGGTGAAATAACCGTGATCGTTGGATATTCCATACCGCCGCCAAAACTTTCCGGACCTTGAACAACGCTTACTGTATTGTATGGATATTCTCCTACAGAACTAGAATAATGATGAATTGCATCCTTGCTGAACTGAACCGTTTTTTTCCAGAGTATTTGTTGTTCGGATATGTAATAACTAAACACATCAATTGATTTTCCCGAAGCTAATGTGCAGGTATCGCTATTAACAATAAAACGTTTGTCGGCAAACCAGGCAAAATCATGAACATTGTTTTGTTTGTATTGAACAGTTTTAGTTTGTAAGGAACTGGAAGGAAATTTTTGAGTTAGTGTTTTTATAATGCCATTACTTCCTTTTGTTTTTTCTTTTAACGGTGTCCAGATAAAATTTTTTCTATGTTTCAGCCATTCTTTTTCATCTGTTGTTTGCAATTCACCGGTTGCCGCTACCACATAGTTTTCAGGCAGGGTTATCCGCACATCAAAATTTCCGAATTCGCTATAAAACTCACCCTGATCTAAGTAAGGCATCGGGTGCCAACCTTTGTGATCATACACAGCAGGCTTCGGAAACCATTGTGTACATTGATAACTTTGACCATCATGTCCGCCCCTGGAAAAATTAAAGGGCAGTTTTACATGAAAGGGGGTTGTGATGGTAATTGTTTTTTTTGGTGCAAGGGGAGAAGGTAAAATTAATTTTACAATATCGATATGTTGCGGATGATCCTGTATCTGTGCCGTAATATCATTTACTTTAAAATCCAACCGGTTGATATAACCTTTATTTTCTTTTGAAGAAAAATAAAATTTTGTGTTGCCATTTTCCAAAAGTTGATCACTAAAAGCTGTCTTATCATTTTTATACGCATTGGGCCACAGATGAAACCAGATATACGTTAATGTGTCAGGCGAGTTGTTCGTGTATTCTATTTTTTCATAGCCATCCAAAGTATGTTCCGTGTCATTTAATCGTACATCGATTGTATAGTTGGTTTGTTGTTGCCAGTATTGGGAGTAAGCTGTTAGCCATGAGCTATTAGCTATAAGCAGTAAGAAAAGGATCTTTCTCAAAGGTTTGAATTTGGTCCAAAAGTAAAATCTAAAATCTGCAATCTAAAATCTAAGATCGTTTATTTCCCTTTTCCTTTAAAAATTATTCTCAGTGTATGTATCATTATTTTAAAATCGAGTGCCAGCGAAATATTTTCAATATAGAGTAAATCAAATTTACTTCGCTCTATCATTTCATCAATAGTTTCAGCATAACCAAACTGCACCATTCCCCAACTGGTAAGTCCGGGCTTTACTTTCAATAAATATTTATAAAATGGCGAAAGCGGGATGAGTTGATCAATATAAAATTTTCTTTCGGGTCGTGGACCTACCAGGCTCATATCTCCAATAATAATATTCCATAACTGTGGCAATTCATCAAGCCGCCATTTTCGCATTGTTCT
>JANLSA010000492.1:0-2678 GCA_031362085.1 Bacteroidota bacterium
GATTATAAAAAATTAGTTTCATGAAATTTTTATTAATAACCAAATAAACAGACTCTAAAGCCCCTCTCCGCAAGGAGAGGGGTTGGGGTGAGGCTAAAAAAAGAAAATGATAATTGACGGATTCAACAGGGTGCATAATTATCTCCGTATTTCCATGACGGATAACTGCAACCTGCGTTGTTTTTATTGTATGCCGGAAGAGGATTATGAATTTACTCCCTCCAGCAGGCTGATGCAACCTGATGAAATAGAATCCATCGCTAAAATATTTGTATCACAAGGTGTGAATAAAATAAGACTTACCGGCGGTGAACCTCTTGTAAGAAAAGATGCTGCTGATATCATTTTGCGTTTATCAAAGCTTCCGGTCAATCTTACTATTACTACTAACGGAACAAGGCTACATGAATTTGCTGACCTATTGGAAAATGCTGGCGTCAATTCTCTGAATATTAGCCTGGATACTTTAAATAAAGAGAAATTTAATCTGATGACCCGGCGTGACCAGTTTGAAAGAGTGTATGAAAATATACACCTGATGATGAACCGTGGATTTCATGTAAAAGTGAATATGGTCGTGATAAAAAATTTAAATCATCATGAGATAATCGATTTTATTAAATGGACAAAAGATGAACCGGTACACGTTAGGTTTATTGAGTTCATGCCCTTTACAGGTAATCATTGGGAAAGCGAAAAAGTATTTACCTGCCAGCAGATTCTGGATACGGTTAGCAGTGAGTTTGATATTCTTCCTTTGGAAAAAGAAAAAAATGCCACGGCCAAAAAATTTATTGTTCCGGGGCACAAGGGCACATTTGCAATCATCAGCACGATGAGTGCACCCTTCTGCAGCGATTGCAACCGGATGCGATTAACTGCAGATGGTAAAATGAAGAACTGTTTGTTTTCTCAATCAGAAACTGACCTGCTTACTCCATTCAGAAATAAAGAAGATATTCTCCCGTTTATTTATCAAAGTGTTTTGGATAAGAAAAAAGCTTTGGGTGGTCAGTTTACAACTGACCTGGAAAATATTCACACAGAAAATATTCATAACCGGAGCATGATAACTATCGGTGGTTAATACCCCCATCCCCTAAAGGGGAGCAAAAATTTGTACTTATTTAGTTGTAACATTTAATTGTAGTAATTAAAAGAATGATGAATAAAATAAAACTCCATAACACCCCTTTAGGGGATGGGGGCATGATTTCTACAGAAGAAGCGAAAGAGCTTATCTCTGAAAACAGTATTCAATTACCATCCGTTATTGTGCCACTTGAAAAAACTGCCGGTTTAATTTTAGCAAATGATATTTATGCGTCAATAAATATTCCAACTTTTCCCCAATCAGGTATGGATGGATATGCAATTGCTTTTGCAAGTATAGGCAAACCGATTGTCATGGCAGGAGAGCAAGCTGCGGGAACTAATCTTTATACAAATTTAAAACCTGGTACAGCTATCCGGATTTTTACAGGTGCAGTCGTGCCCGAAGGTGCAGATACAGTTGTTGTGCAGGAAAAATCAAAAGTCGCAGATGGCTTTTTACAAATAGGAGATGACAAGCTAAAGCAAGGTGATAATGTAAGACTGCAGGGTACTGAAATTGCGAAAGGAGAATTGGCATTGCCTGCTGGTTCTTTAATAACTCCACCCGCAATTGGTTTTTTGGCAGGTATGGGAATTGCTTCGGTAGAAGTAATTCCAAATCCACGGGTAAGTATTATTGTAACGGGAAATGAGTTGCAAAATCCGGGAACAATGCCTGAGTTCGGTAAAGTGTATGAATCCAATTCATTTGCATTAAGAGCAGCCCTTAAACAATTACATATTCATGATATAACAATTTATAAATCGGAAGATAATCCTGAAACATTAACTAAGACTCTTAAAGATGCGTTGGAAAAAAGCGATATGGTTTTAATGACCGGTGGTGTAAGTGTGGGAGATTATGATTTTACAGTTATGGTTTCAGAAAATTGTGGCGTGCAAAAAATATTTCATAAAATAAAACAGAAACCCGGTAAACCTTTTTTCTTTGGTAAAAAAGAAAATATTTTATTCTTTGGTTTACCCGGCAATCCGGCATCGGTGCTTACTTGTTTTTATGAATATGTAATAACTGCATTGCAAAAAATGACATGCCAAAAAATGCAATTAGAAATTAAACAGGTTCCTGTTTCATCTGCATATAAAAAACCTTCCGGCATGACACATTTTTTAAAAGGAATATTTGATGGGGAAAAGGTTCATTTACCAACAGGACAGGAATCGTACAAATTAAATTCATTTGCCAGTGCCAACTGCCTTGTGATGATACCCGAATCTGTAATGGAAATAACAGCAGGCGAAAAAGTTGAAATACATTTATTACCAAAATAATTTTTCATGACAACAGAGTTAATGATTTTATTTTATTTCATGTTGTTTGCAGTTGCATTTTTGTATTCTTCTGTCGGGCATGGAGGTGCCAGTGGCTACCTGGCATTAGGTGCCATTTTTGATTTGGCAAAAGAAGTGATGCGGCCAACGGCTTTATTATTAAATTTATTTGTTTCACTTACATCTTTCATTCAGTTCTACCGGGGAAAACATTTTATTTTTAAAATATTTCTGCCGCTTGCAATTGCATCTGTACCCATGGCTTTTTTGGGTGGTCGAGTAGATATTGA
>JANLSA010000501.1:0-8766 GCA_031362085.1 Bacteroidota bacterium
AATATAGTTGGCATGCTCCACATTCTTATAACCCATATCAGCCAATTGCTTTAGTGTTCCCAGCGGATCCCGTTTCATATCATCACGAATGGAATAGAGTTGAATACCGAGCAATCCCTTCTTTTTTGCAGCTTCAAAAAATTTATCAGAAAATAAAGATGATGCTGTAACCAGTATGCCGGTATTTTTTATAAAATTTCTGCGGGAAGTATTCATGGTATTTATTTGTATGAAGTATTGAAAGCACTAATTTAAGACATATCAACTGCAAATTATTTAGTGGAATCTGGTTTATTTATAGTCAGGCTGTTTATAGAAAAATTATTCATAAATATTTTTAGAGGAATCCTGCCTTGTGTCAAAAATATCGAGTATCTCGATTTTGTCTGCGACTATACAATAGTAAAGCTTATTGTGTTTTGTAATTACTATCGAACGAATCTTTGGATCCTTTATGGAAACGATGCCGATATTGGGAAAGGAGCCAAGCATTTGTACTCTTTCTTCTGTGGTTGCAACAAAATCTGTAGCTACTTTCAACGGCCATTCTTTGAGAAGGTAGTCAACTACTTGTTTATAATCTTCAAGTGCATTGGGAGTCCATACTATCTGGAGAGCCATTCCCTTGCTTTTTGTTTTACTTCGCCATTTGGAATAGCCTGGCCTGTGTCGGCCTGTCGGATGGATTCCTGCAAACGTTGTTGTTGTTCAGGTGTCAACTCATCCAGTATTTCTTTTGATGGGGCAGTGCCATAAGAAGTAACAGCTTCTTCTACCATTTGCAGTAGAGTTTCATCATTCAGCTTATCCACTTTTTCGTATATCGTGGTTTTAATTTTATTGATGTCTTTTTTGCCCATGAACTAAAATTACAAAAAATGTTGGGGAATGAAAATAATTTCTAAGTTTGCTTCGAGTACATTCGAAGACTTGGCTTGGAAAGAAGTATGACAAATAGTATTCAGAAATTTTCCCGCTATAAGGTTAGTTATTTTCATCAAAACTTAATTGAGATTTCTGAATAGATTTATTTAGGTAATATTTTTCAGAAATATCTTGTATTAATTTAAAGAACCATTGGGGGGAATGCGGACCAACAACTATTTCTTCTATAAGGTCGTTCAAATCAACTTTAATATATAATCCTTCCATGACCTCTTCTTTACTCCAATCATATTCCCAGCCGCTTTCAAGAGGTACTTCGTAAATTAGTCTCATTTCTTCTTCATATGAGTAAGCAACTTGCTTATGAATTATTGGGTACATAGAATTTCCATCCGACATTACCTCTTGGGAATAATCGATATATTTTATCTCGCTTAAGCTGAGATTTTCAGATGTAGATTCTAAAGATTTAATAAGTTTGGAGATTGAGGATTTAATCATAATTCCTTTACTAAAATCCGAATATATTTTCCAAAGAGCAGCTGATTCATTACTTTTTTTATTCCAACAATTCACACAGATTATTGCTTTTTTTTTCTTATCAAATTCATATTGTTCCTTTACTTTTTGAACTATTTCATCATCTGAAAGTTGTATTTGAAAAAAACCAGAGTCTCTCAACTGATGATAATGTTTTATTCTTAAATCAAAATTCGGTTTTGCCGTCATTCCTTCAAAATTGTCTTCTAACTTATCTAGTCGACAAAAAAATAAAGATTGACGTTGAATTAATGATATGAACCTAGTAAGGTCTAAATATTTGACTATTGTGTAGTCAGATTCAGGGTAAAATACTGGCGCAGTCTGCCTGGAAGGTTTTATGATTGGCATATTTTCAAATTTAACTCATAATCTCTTACTAAAAACAGGTTGTTAATTATTCAAAACGGTTAGAAAGCACAAGAGTGCGACGCAACAAAAGCCCAATAGTAGCAATCATGCTGACTACATAAATCCTTCCAACTAACTTATTACCCATTCACTCATTTCACCTAAATTTGCCCACTATGACAATCGAAAAATTACAGGATATGCGGTCCCGCTCTGTCGGGGTAAGGAGGTTTCTTTGACGTCGATAACCGACGATATAAAATTGAAGAAGATAAGCAGCTTTCGTTAAGTCCCGGATTTTGGGATGACAACAAAAGAGCTACCGAAATTCTCAAGAATGCTAAAGTAAATGAGTACTGGGTAAAACTTTATGAGACTACTGAATCATCCGTAGAAGATTTTGCTGTGCTTTTTGAAGTATGGAAAGCTGGCGATGCTACTGAAGATGAAACAAAGCAGGCGTAGGATAAAGCGATTGCTATGCTTGATGAAGCTGAGTTCAAAGCCACATTGAATGAACCTGAAGATGAATTGCCTGCCGTATTGCAAATAAACTCAGGTGCCGGCGGTACCGAAAGCCAGGATTGGGCAGAGATGCTTGCCCGTATGTATCGAATGTATGGCGAAAAGCAAGGATGGAAAGTAACTGAGCTTGATTGGCAATGGGGTGATGGTGCTGGAATAAAAACATGTACCTACCAATTTGATGGTGCATTTGCATATGGATTTTTAAAAGCTGAAAGTGGCGTGCATCGGTTGGTTCGTATTTCACCTTTTGATAGTAATGCAAGAAGACATACTTCTTTTGTTTCGGTGTTTGTTTATCCATTGGTAGATGATTCCATTAATATAGAAATAAAACCGGCTGATGTAAAAATGGAAACCTCACGAAGTGGCGGCGCCGGCGGACAGAATGTAAACAAAGTAGAAACAAAAGTTCAGTTAACACATCTTCCTACAGGCATCGTTGTCGTTTGCCAGCAGGATAGAAGTCAGTTAGGCAATCGTGAATTGGCAATGCAAATGCTGAAGAGCCGCTTGTATGAAGAAGAATTGCGTAAACGACAGGCTATAAAGGACGCAACAAATTCCACCAAGAAAAAAATAGAATGGGGGTCACAAATCCGTTCATATGTTTTTCATCCCTATAAAATGATAAAAGATCACCGGACTAATTTTGAAGTGGGTAATGTACAACCGGTGATGGATGGGGAGTTGGATGGGTTTATAAAAGCGTATTTAATGAGTGAGAAAGAAGCGGAGAGTTAGGTTTTCACGCAAAGAAATAAAGGAGCAAACCTGCCTGCCGGCAGGCAGGGCCGCAATAATAACTTTGCGTTCTTATGTATTAATCTTTGCACCTTTGCGTGAAAATATTTATTACAAATAAAAATTTCAATATGAATCTTGGTTATTTTTCATACCCGATGCCAGTAAATGAACCGGTACTTTCTTATGCGCCTGGCAGTAAAGAAAAAGAAACTTTAAAAGCAACACTGGCTTTATTAAAGAGTGAACAAATAGATGTACCCATGTACATCGGCAATAAAGAAGTGCGTACAAAAAATAAGATTGCAATGCATCCGCCGCATGAAATTGTACACACACTTGGGTATTTCAATGCAGGCGAAGAGAAGCATGTTCACCAGGCAATAGAAGCAGCATTAGTCGCTAAAGCATCATGGGCAGCTATGAGCTGGGAAAGCCGTGCAGGCATATTTTTAAAGGCAGCAGATTTGCTGGCAACAAAATATCGTAGTTATATAAACGGAGCAACAATGCTGGCTCAAAGCAAAAATGCTTACCAGGCTGAGATTGATGCTGCATGTGAGTTGATCGATTTTTTAAGATTCAATGTTCACTTCCTAAGTGATATTTATAAACAACAACCTATTAGTAGTCCGGGTATGCACAATCGAATGGAGTATCGTCCGCTTGAAGGTTTTGTTTTAGCAATTACACCATTCAACTTTACAGCAATTGCCGGCAACCTTCCTACATCTGCAGCCATGTGTGGTAATGTGGTTGTTTGGAAACCAGCAAACACACAGATTTATTCTGCCCAAATGCTGATGCGTATTTTTAAAGAAGCAGGTTTACCGGATGGCGTTATCAATTTAATTTATGTTGATGGTCCGACAATGGGAAGGGTTTGTTTCAATCATCGTGATTTTGCCGGAGTTCATTTTACCGGGAGTACCGGTGTGTTTAATAATATGTGGGAAACGATCGGTAAGAATATGTCAATGTATAAATCGTATCCAAGAATAGTTGGGGAAACAGGAGGGAAAGATTTTGTAATTGCTCATAAAAGTGCAGACCCTGATGTAGTAGCTACTGCCTTGTTAAGAGGTGCATTTGAATTTCAGGGACAAAAATGTTCGGCTGCATCAAGAGCTTATATTCCATCCAACATAGCAGAAGAAGTAAAAAAGAAATTGATAGCTGGAGTAAAGAGTTTTAAAATGGGGAGCCCGGAAGATTTCACCAACTTTATAAATGCCGTCATTGATGAAAAAAGTTTTGACAATATCAAACGCTATATTGATAATGCAAAAAAAGATGATAAAGCAGAAATTTGGGTGGGAGGGAAGTGCGATAAAAAAGAAGGATATTTTATTCAGCCAACAATCATTGAAGCAAAAAATCCAAAGTATGTAACCATGTGCGAGGAAATTTTTGGGCCCGTGCTTACTGTTTATATTTACCCGGCCAATAGCTTTGAAAAAACATTAGATCTGCTAGATTCGACATCACCTTATGCTTTAACGGGAGCTATCATTTCGAATGATAGAAATTCGATTGAACTGGCGACAAACAAACTAAGAAATGCTGCTGGTAATTTTTATATTAATGATAAGCCAACGGGTGCAGTTGTTGGTCAACAACCTTTTGGGGGTGCAAGAGCAAGTGGCACAAATGATAAAGCGGGAAGTATTTTAAATCTTTATCGTTGGTTAAGTGCAAGAACAATTAAAGAGACCTTTAATCCGCCAACGGATTATCAGTATCCTTTTTTACAGGAGCAATAAAAAAATCAAGCCCTTTAACCGGGGCTTTATTATTTTAGCATAAATAATTCAGACTTGAAATCAATACTTACAGAACAGCAGCTGGCTATTACAATAAAAAGATTGGCACATCAGATAATGGAAACCCATGTTAATCTTGAAAATACAGTATTGATCGGATTGCAACCCCGCGGTATTTTTTTATCCGACAAAATAGTGGAAGAAATAAAAAAAGAAGTCCCGGCCGATAAAATTCAGTATGGCAAATTAGATATTACTTTTTACCGGGATGATATCCGAACAGAATTGCATAACGCCAATCAAACAGATATTCCTTTTTCAATAGAAAATAAAAAGGTTGTATTGATTGATGATGTTTTGTATACGGGCCGAACCATCCGGGCTGCTTTGGATGCATTGCTCGATTTTGGGCGTCCTGAGAAAGTAGAGCTTTGTGTATTGATTGACCGTCGGTTCAGCAGGCAGTATCCAATTCAGGCCGATTATGTTGGCAAATCAATTGATTCCATGATTACCCAAAAAGTAAAAGTTTTCTGGAAAACAAAAGATGAAAGAGACGAAGTTGTTTTTATAAGCTAAGGGCTTGATGAAATAAAAAAAAACGCATTTATGAAAAATGCAAAAGATGTGATAGTTGCTGCGATGATGTTTTCATATTTCACTTACACTCCTTCTATTCATTCAGTTTTTACGACACAATATACTGCAGAGCGAATTGATATCGCAGTTCAGTTCGTTTTTTCCGACAGTACAACCAAAGAACTCATATCAGAAAATTATTTTTTCGATTTACTTAAATCTGATTTTAAAAAAAGAGGGGATAAGCTTAAAAAGCAATTTTATATTCACCGGACAGACAGTATATCTGAAAACTCAGATTTTAATTTGACTATTCGTTTTGGCAACATATTAATTGGTGATGAGAAACTGGAGCAAACAACAAGGATTGCTTCTACGACAGTATCCAAAACTACACATGATATAGAGATTATGGAGCATAAAATCGGGTCGGAGAATTCTCGTACAGATGTAGTTCGGGTTAAAAAAAGTTTGCCGTGTACGCTTACTTTAAAAACCGATCTGAGGGATAATCATCTGCAGACAACTGTATTGACAAAAACTTTTACCGGAAACTATATCTGGATAAAAGAATTTGTAACCTACAACGGCCCTGTTGAGTTGTTGACAAGGGAAGAGTTGAGACTTACAAAAAATAAGGATGAGCAACCTCCTTTAAAACAGGAATTAGTAAAATATCTTGAACAACAGGTATACCCGGATATTGCGGGAGAATTCAATAATTTCTTCAAAGCAAAGAAGGGTTTTTAAAATGAACCCAATTATAAATTCTTTTGCATATTATGCAGGAAGCAATTAACTTCGACCTTTAATGCAACTATCCACACGAAATCTGCTTGGCATTAAAGATCTCACACCAGAAGATATTTCATTAATTCTTTCCACAGCAGAGCAATTCAAAGAAGTTTTACAACGACCGGTAAAAAAAGTTCCATCCTTACGTGATGTAACCATTGTAAACTTATTTTATGAAAATTCAACCCGGACAAGATTTTCATTTGAGTTAGCTGAAAAAAGATTGAGTGCTGATACCATCAATTTTGCTATTTCAGGCTCATCGGCCGCTAAAGGAGAAACCTTGCTTGATACAGTGAACAATATTCTTTCAATGAAAGTGGACATGGTAGTCATGCGGCATAGTGCAAGTGGGGCGCCACATTTTTTAGCTAAACATATTCCCGCTGCTATTATCAATGCAGGTGATGGGGTAAATGAACATCCGACACAAGGGTTGCTCGATGCTTTTTCTATGAAAGAGAAATTCGGTAAGCTGGAGGGATTAAAAGTTGCAATCATCGGCGACATTTTGCACAGCCGGGTAGCCATGAGTAATATTTATCTTTTAAATAAAATGGGAGCAAAGGTTACGGTTTGTGGTCCGCCAACACTCATTCCAAAATACATCCGCGAAGCATTTGGAGTGGAAGTAAATTATAATTTAAAAGAAACATTGGAATGGTGTGATGTGGCAAATGTATTGCGCATACAATTAGAAAGACAAAATCAGGTTTTGTTTTCTTCACTACGGGAATATAACCTGGCATATGGTTTAAAAAAGAATTTATTAGATAGTCTCAATAAAAAAATTACGGTAATGCATCCAGGGCCAATGAACAGAGGTGTGGAGATAGACAGCGATGTGGCAGATAGCAAACAATCTATCATTTTACAACAAGTCGAAAACGGTGTGGCAGTGAGAATGGCGGTGTTATATTTACTGTCAAATAGAAATAGTGCTTAGATAATTTCATATTTAAGATTTAATATTGAATATTACTGTCAGGTATTTTTGTGAGAATATTGCATTCACGAGGTATTAAATCTAAAATATTAATTCTTAAATATTCAATCAATGCGTATTTGTCTTTTTCCCGGCACCTTCGATCCACTTACACTGGGTCATGTAGATATTATCAACCGTGCTATTCCGCTTTTTGATAAAATAATTGTCGGCATTGGAATTAATACCAGCAAAGCTCCAATGTTTTCTCCGGAACAACGCATGAGTTGGATAAATGAAATTTATATTGATGAAGAAAGAGTGGAAGGCGCAATTTATGAAGGACTGACCATTGATTATTGTAAAAAGATTGGAGCACATTTTATTTTACGGGGTATTCGATATGTGAGTGACTTTGAATATGAAAAAACAATTGCCGATGCAAATCGTACAATGGATAAAAGTATTGAAACAATTTTTTTAACCGGCGAACCAAAATACACTTCCGTCGCTTCTACAATTGTACGTGATATTATACGGAATAATGGCGACGCCAGTCATTTTTTACCCGAGGTTGTTTTCAATTCATTAAAAAAATAATTTAGTAGCAAGAGTTAGGATGCAATGATTGTATGTTGCTTTGATGCATCTGAATTCCTTTTATTGTTCATAAACTCTTTCAACATTCTCAATGTTTGCTATAAAATTTAAACTGTATCTTGTTCAACATTAAAAAGTAAAATATGATTTGGTTTGATAAAGAATTAACACTTGAAAAAATGGAACCACCAAGTGCAAAAACAATGGCTTCTTACCTGGGAATTGAGTGGGTTGAAATTGGAAGTAATTTTATGAAAGCAAAAATGCCGGTAGATCATCGGACTAAACAGCCCTATGGTTTTTTACATGGAGGCGCATCTTGTGTTCTTGCTGAAACAGTAGGAAGTGTTGCTTCAGTATGTGTAGTTGATCAAAAACTTTTTTACTGTGTCGGCTTGGAAATAAATGCTAATCATATTCGAAGTGCCACCGAAGGCTATGTGACAGGCACAGCAACCGCGTTACATCTTGGTAAGACGACTCATGTTTGGGATATAAAAATTGTCGACGATCAGGGTAAATTAATTTGTGTAAGCCGGCATACCGTTGCTGTTATTCCGATCAAGGAATCATTTAAGCGACCAGGCTTGTAACACTTCTTTTACAGACGGGTACGATTTATCGTAAAAAGTTTTAAGTTTATCCTTTTTTACCCATTTTATTTCAGTTATAGCTTCTTCTGTTTGAGGGGTTGTTGTTTGTTCACCGGTTATTGTCATTTTAAACCAAATACTTTCTTTTAATATAAGCCGGGATCCTTCATGGTAAGTATGATACGTAGATTGTAAAGGAGATTCAATATTTAAATTCTTCAAACCCGTTTCTTCTTCTACTTCACGTTCTGCACATTGCTCAATCGTTTCACCTTTATCTAATTTTCCCTTTGGTAAATCCCATTTTCCTCTTCGGAAAATCAGCATTACTTCTTCTTTCCCATTTGTAACCAATCCCCCTGCCGCCTGAATAAATGTAAATTTTTTAAGAAACTCTTTCTTCAGTTTTTCCAAGTCATGGTAAAAGAAAACACCGGCTTTTATGTTAGTCTGTTGCATTTCATGG
>JANLSA010000044.1:0-3682 GCA_031362085.1 Bacteroidota bacterium
GCACCCGGTGTCGATCAAGAAACAATTCATACTCCTTCAGCTTTTCTTCAATGTACGGAACGAGTTTCAATCCATCATTAAAAGTTCCATCCAGAAAATGGAGATTAATTTTTGCTGTATATAAATAAACAAAAGAAAGAATCCGGTTATTGTCATTTTTCTGCACCACCTTACGATGATTGAATTTATCAAACTGCTCAATCACTTTTGATAATCGTAAATGATTTCCCAAATCAAAATGAGCACCCATCAGGTTGTGAACCCCTTTTATATAATGTGCGGATTCAATTTCCTTCATAACCGGATTTTCGTCAAACAAATCAACCCACCGTTGTGTGTGGCGGTAGTATTGCAAAAAATCCTGGCGTATAAATGCATACCAGCAATAACATTGATATAAATACAATCTTTCATAAAACCCTTTTGAAAGATTGGCTCCTTCCAGTAAATTTTTTTCTAAAAAATTTTTTAATGCTGCTTCATCTTTTGCATTGCGGGCATGACCATGCTGTATATACCAGCTATATAATTGCAAAGAAAGATTAGACAAACTATTCACCATCGAAAGCTGACCATTCACTTCCATAGCTTCTGCAGAAAGTTGGTTGGCCCTGTCCTGCATACTACGGGTAATAAATAATCCTTCTATCTTTTTTTCAAAAAATAAAACCTGCTGCACATAAGTAAGCTGGTTATTTTCTTTTGCCAAAATTTTAACCCGGTCCAGAATTTTAAGACTTTGCAGGTAAAGCCCTTTATTATATAAAATACGGGCATGATCCATTTGTTCATGCAGCGTCATGTCCACATTCGATTCATCTTTTAAAATCCTTAGGCTGTTGAGTATTTGTTTATATAAATGGGCTTTAAGATTGGAAAGTTGTTGCTTCTGAATCGTTTTATTTTTTTTTAAAAGAGCAGATTCATCATAGTCTTCCATTTTTTCCAGCGCATCAAATAGCTTTACTATTTTAAGGTCGCCGCCGGAGTTACGCTTCATATAAAGCTTGAAATTCCTTTTTTCACTCTTTTCAAGTGATTTAATTAACTGAAAAACGGTATCTGCAGATCGGTTGGGCATCGTAATCAAATATAGCTGGAATTGTTAACCAGCAAGGGTTTATAAATATTAAAAGGAAGTTACACAATGTAATCCCGCCTGATTTTGGTTTCTGAAGCCCTTGTAGTTAGGCTACATTTATACCGGCAGGCTGAATTATTTTGAAATTACTGGCAAGCAACACAAAAATAATAAGCAGCCTGCTTTTTTTATCATTTTTTATTACCAGATCATGAGTCAACAACAGGTACATATTTTCGATACCACACTACGGGATGGAGAACAAGTACCCGGTTGCAAACTAAATACTTCCGAAAAAGTTGAACTTGCTTTGCAATTAGAAGATTTAGGCGTTGATATTATTGAGGCTGGGTTCCCTATTAGCAGTCCTGGTGATTTTGAAAGTGTACAACAGATTTCTGCAATCATAAAAAATGCAACAGTCTGTGGTCTCAGCCGTGCAAATCAAAAAGATATAGAAACAGCAGCTGCTGCACTTAAACATGCAAAGCGTCCCCGTATTCATACAGGCATTGGCACTTCTGATTATCATATTAAATTAAAATTCAATAGTACAAGAGAAGAAATTTTACAAAGAGCAATACAATGTGTAAAATGGGCAAGAAATTTTACAGACGACGTGGAGTTTTATGCCGAAGATGCTGGCAGAAGTGATAATGAATATTTGGCAAGAGTTATTGAAGCCGTCATTGCTGTTGGTGCAACGGTTGTAAATATTCCGGATACGACGGGCTATTGTTTACCTACTCAATATGCAGAAAAAATTGCTTTTTTAAAAAACAATGTTCCCAATATTGATAAAGCTATTATAAGTTGTCATTGTCATAATGATCTGGGACTGGCATCTGCTAATTCAATTGCTGGCGTAATTAGTGGTGCCCGACAAATTGAATGTACCATAAATGGTTTGGGTGAAAGAGCAGGTAATACTTCATTGGAAGAAGTGGTAATGATCCTGAATCAGCATCCCGAATTAAATCTTTTTACAAATATCAAAACTCAAATGCTCAATCCAATGAGTCAAATAGTTTCTGATATTATGCGAATGCCGGTGCAAGCAAATAAAGCAATTGTTGGAAGCAATGCATTTTCCCATTCATCCGGTATTCACCAGGATGGGTTTTTAAAAAATGCTATTAATTATGAAATAATAAATCCTGAGTTGGTTGGTGCCGATTCCTCAAAAATTGTTTTAACTGCCAGAAGCGGAAGAAGTGCTTTGGCATTTCGATTTAAAAAACTCGGATTTGATTTTAACAGAGATGATGTAGACAAATTATATAACGAATTTTTGAAAGTAGCGGATAGTAAAAAAGAAGTGAAGGATGAAGACCTTATTCAGTTAGCAAAACAACATCAGCCCGAAACGGCTGTCGTATAAAATAGCTCGTTTTCTCATGAGCAGTTAGTTTTTGGTTAGCGTGGCGTCTAAAAGCGCCACGCATTTTTAGCCCCTCTAAATCTTCCGCCACAGGCGGAGAGACTTGGCAACTACACTAAAAGCAAAAAAAGACGAGTTCGCAATTAAGAATTAATAATAAAAATGAGTGTTCAAATAAATAAATACTTTTCACAAATCCCCTATTCGGGGGGTGGGGCTACTCTTTTTGATAAGATCTGGGAAAAGCATATCGTCAAAAAAATTGATGATGGCCCATCTGTTTTATATATTGACCGGCATTTTATTCATGAAGTAACCAGCCCGCAGGCATTTACCGGATTAAATAATCGTGGTATTAAAGTTTTTCGACCACAACAAACAATTGCTACTGCCGACCATAATGTCCCTACACTTAATCAGCATTTACCAATCAAAGAAGAACTGAGCCGAAAACAAGTTGATGCATTAATAAAAAATTGCGCCGAACATGGTGTAGAATTATATGGCCTTGGACATCCGTTCCAGGGCATTGTTCATGTAATTGGGCCTGAGTTGGGAATTACTCAACCCGGAATGACGATTGTTTGCGGTGATAGTCATACTTCAACACATGGTGCATTTGGTGCAATAGCATTTGGTATCGGCACAAGTGAAGTGGAAATGGTTTTAACTACTCAATGTTTATTGCATGCCAAACCAAAGTTGATGCGGATAAATATAGATGGTGAATTGAATAAAGGCGTTGTGAGCAAAGACATTGTACTTTATATACTTTCAAAAATTTC
Source organism: Bacteroidota bacterium (assembly GCA_031362085.1). Taxonomy (GTDB): domain Bacteria; phylum Bacteroidota; class Bacteroidia; order Chitinophagales; family Chitinophagaceae; genus VBAR01. The sequence goes on from JANLSA010000044.1 coordinate 3,248, forward strand.
TGCAAGTGGTGCTACAGGCTATGCAGTTGAGTTTGCAGGATCTGCTATTCGCAGTTTATCTATGGAAGCAAGAATGACTATTTGCAATATGAGTATTGAGATGGGCGCAAGATGTGGCTTGATTGCACCTGATGAAACAACAATTAATTATATCAAAGGGAGAAAATTTGCTCCGCCAGTTAACGGAGAAGCATGGGATAAAGCAGTCGCAAATTGGAAAACATTGTTCAGTGATGGCGATGCAAAATTTGATAACGAAATTTTCCTGAATGCAGAAGATATAGAGCCAATGATTACCTACGGCACTAATCCGGGGATGGGCATTAGTGTAAATGATACAATCCCAACTGCTGAAACGGTTAATGAAACTGATAAGAGTGGCCTTGCAAAATCATTGGCGTATATGGGCCTGAAAGAAGGCGCTGCTATCAAAGG
>JANLSA010000510.1:0-2488 GCA_031362085.1 Bacteroidota bacterium
TATTAGTACAAAAAAAAGAATAGAGTAGAAACTCCATTCTTTTAAAATAAAAAAACTGCTTATGCTTACATATTTATTGATCCCACCAAACATGTGTTTTCTCAACATCTGCTCCTTGTTGAGCAACAGCCTGATCATAAAAAGTCTTGTTGTTTAATGCTTCTCTTGAAGGATAAGTAATTCTTTTAACGAAATTACCCGGACCACCATCAGTTGCTGAAATTGCGGTTGCATCTGGTGCTGCGAAAGGTATTAAAACAGGCAAGTGCAATCTTCTGTGATCTGCCCAGGCTTCCCAACCACCATCAGGGAAAATACCAATATATTTCTGTGTAATGATTTTACTTAATGCATCATCAACGGGTCTGCCTAAAAATGTTTTGCCTGAATTAAAGCTCCAGTTGGATGTAGTGCCATACGTGTTTTCATTATTTGAAACCAGGTAGGCAGCAATCGTTGCATCTGGAACACCATGCCATTTCATAGATGCAGTAATCCCTTTTTCATACCAGAGTTTGGTAGTACCGCCTCCAACTGACCATCCTCTTTGTGCAGCTTCAGCTACAAGGAAACAAACTTCATGATAGGTCATTACTTCATAAGGTCTGTCAGCAACTAGAAACCTGCTTCCCATCCGTGCCTGATTTGAGATGGTATATTGTGCTTTACCCCTTGCAGTAGACGAAAGGCCTGCAGGTGTTCCATGCCAACGTTTTCTTGTATCAACTGTAACTCCATTAATAACTGCTGTAGGATTTGCTCCTGATGCATCTGACGAAGGTGCAAAGTATATAGGTCCACGTGGATCAACTTTAGAAGGTATCCCCAATTTAAATTTATTCTTATTTGGGTCAAATGTATTTTCATCAGTTCCGGGTAAAACAATACCCGGATCATCAACAATTGCACCTGCTGGAGGGTTTGCAAAAGGTTGACCACCTAAACCTGTCAATAAATTTTCCATTGAGCGACTCATTGCTTCGGAGCCCCAACCATAATAATAAGTGTATTGATATGCATTGCCCCAGCCAAATGCTACATCACTGCTTGAAACAAGACATGCATCACTAGCATCTGTCATGATTCCTCCGGCTATCGCTTCCTCAGCGTTCTGTTTTGCAGTCGCAATATCTGCTTGTGTTATTCGCATTGCTAATCTCAATCGAAGTGAGTTTGCAAATTTTTTCCATTTTGTTATATCATCATTATATACATAATCCTGACCGGGTAGTTGTTTCGGATTACTTGATGACAGACCTGCTGCTGCTTCTTTTAATTCTTTCAGCATGTCTTTATAAATCAACTCCTGCTTATCATAGGGTGCGTTTTCTCCAGATCCATCAGCGACTTTAAAATATGGAATATCTCCCCACAGATCAGTGGCACGTGCATATACCCAACAACGCCAGATACGTGCAATCTGCATATCATTAGTTGGATAAGGCTTTGCTTTACCCAATCGTATGGCTAAATTTAATGAAGCTATAAATCTGCTGTGATAACTGGTATAGTATTCAGTAATCCATTCGTCATTCGTTTTACCTTGTTGTGTACTAAACCCTTCATTTGAGGAATACTGGGCAAAAATATCATTGGTAAGCTGTGTCATCCTTTCATGCATACCCGGATCAAGTACAGAAGATTTGTAAACCCCCGGTAATAAAAAGCTTGGGTCAACAACTGAACCCGGAAATGTATTGGGGTCCTTATTGGCCTTATCAAAACCTTTTGTACAACTGTATAAAACAATTGATCCAATAACTACACCCAGAAGCAGGTACCATTTTGATTTTAAAAATATTTTACTCATAATTATTTTTTTTTAATGGTTTATTATTAAAATTCTAATTTAAGGTTGAATCCAAGAGATCTTGTTGATGGATATGCCCCATTCTCCCAACCTTGTGCATTTGTAGTTGTAAAAGAAGACTCAGGATCAATCCCGGGTATATTGCTTTTTATCAACCACAAATTTCTTCCTACCAGACTCAAAGTAACATTTCTTACAGGTAGTTTACCTAATAAATTATTGGGAATGCTATAACCTAAAGTTACTTCTCTTAAACGAGTATTACTTGCATCATATATAAATAAGGAAGCAACCGGCTCAGCTCCTGCAACTTTTGACCAGTATTGCTGGGAAGTAATAGGCGTTGAGTTTTTTGTATTGTCTGGTTTTACGCCTACAACGATTAACCCGCCTTCACGAAATGGCAGTGTACCTGCGGCTGTACCTGCAGCATGCATATAGGCTAATGTTTGGCTATAGAATTGTCCTCCCTTACGTATATCAATCAGAAACCCAAGAACAATTCCTTTAAAAGAAAGTGAATTTGAAATTCCCATAGTGTATTTAGGTTGATAATTACCTAATAGCGTATTCTTATTTTCTGATTTTCTAGGAGTACCATCAAGCTCTACTATAATTTCGCCGTTTGCATTGCGGGCAAAATCACGACCATAAATATTTCCAAATGGTTCTCCTTCG
>JANLSA010000531.1:0-3377 GCA_031362085.1 Bacteroidota bacterium
AAAATTGATTGAAGTGCCTTCTGAAATAGGCGCAGGTACCCGTGGTGCAAGTCTGGGTGTCGAAGCTATAAAAATTGCTGCTTTGGATTTTATGAGTAACTTTTTTATTCATTTCCCTTCCGAAAAAATTCCAACAGAAAATAAATTATTGTATGAACCAATTGAATCACCTTACGCAAAAAGAATAAAAGGTGTTGTAACAATGTATGAGCGGGTTAGCAAATCGGTTAGTGAAACAATAAAAAATAATTTTTTTCCGGTAATAATCAGCGGTGATCATAGTATAGCCGGTGCTACTATTACCGGAATAAAGATGGCAAAGCCAAAATCCAAACTCGGAGTTATTTGGATAGATGCGCATGCAGATCTGCATACGCCTTATACCACGCCATCTGGAAATCTTCACGGAATGAGTTTGGCTGCTGCAATTGGCGAAGACAATACAGATTGTGCTGTTCACGATGTAGATGATGATACCGTAAAGCAATGGAATATGCTGAAACGAATGGGGAAAATTCATCCGAAAGTTTTAGCGGAAGATGTTGTTATTATTTCACTTCGTGATTTTGAAAAAGAAGAAAAGCATATAATCGAAAAACATGGTATTAAGACTATTTCTACCAAAGAAGTAAGAACTAAGGGATCGGAAAATATTGTTCGGTCAGTAATACGTTACCTGGGCGATTGCACTGATATTTATATTTCATTTGATGTAGATAGTCTTGACTCTTCAATTTCAAGAGGTACAGGTACTCCGGTAAGTATGGGACTTCGTGAACGGGAAGCTGAAGACTTAATCAGCAAATTTATGCAAATTAGAAAAGTTTGTTGCTTTGAAATAACAGAAGTAAACCCAACACTTGATAAAGAAAACCTGATGGCAGAAATTGCTTTCAATATATTACAAAGAAGTGTAAACATTTTGCTCATGAATTGATAAAGCTTGATTTTGTAAATTCGATTAAATAATTTCTTTGAGCTTTTCTTTTATTTTTTGAATTTCCACCGGGCCAAGTTCAAAACTACTTTCAAGACAGGTAGATAATAATTTCCTTGCCTCATCTTTTTTACCAATCGCTGCATTAATAAATCCCATATTCATCAGGGCATCCGGCTCAAATGATTTTTTATTTACATAATCCCGTACTATTTGATAAGCCTTTTCAGTTTCACCTTTATTAAAATATACATAAGCAAGCCAGTTGTATGTTTCAGGGGTTGGTCTTCTTTCTGTTTCAGTAAGAGCAATTGCCAGTGCTTTATTATAGTCTTTTAAATCGGATGTATAAAGATGAATTAGATATTTATTATACATCCCCCCATATCCGGGCTTTAATACTTCGGTTAAAAATTTTTTGTTATAGATTTCTTTCTGCTGAGTATCTCCCTCCCACCCTGCTATTTCTGCAAGAATGAGATTTATATCGGGCATATTTGTTTGCGAAAGAATAAAATTTAAAATTCGTTTTGCTTCAGGCGTATTTTTATCATGAGAAAAAGCAATCCAGGCAATACCTTTCAGGCAATACAGATTTGAAGAATCCATTTCGAGCACTTGTATGTAGGCATTGTATGCGTCTTTCACCCGTCCAGAATGTCCGTACATATCTGCTAAATTTGATAATGACCAATTGTAAGCGGATTCCTTTTTATCTTTTACAATAGCAGAAGCTTGCTCCATCAATTCTATTGCTTGATCTATTTTACCATAATGATCTTCTAGTTTTGCTTTTCGGATCAGGTAATCAAAAGATTTTTTGTTTTTTAAGGCTGCAATCTTTTCAGATGCTTCATAATATTTGCCTAATTCCATAGCTGCATCAAAATCTAATAAATTATTGATATAAGGATCGCTGTTTGTTTTTTCTGCGGCTAAATTAAAATGATATGCATCTTTAAAATGGTGCTGCATTATTGCATTTTGAGATAATGCATAAAGAATAGACGCTTCTTTATCGTTTACTTTTTTTGTGGATAAGAGAAGTAATGAATCTGCTATCCTTAATTCTTTTACATTTCCGGTAAGCTTAAATAACTGAATATGCTTTGAAGCCAGTTCTTTCATATTCAAAAAATTCCCCGTATCACGCATCAATCTTTCATCCCAAAAATTTAATTCTGTAACAACTTTATTTTTCTCTTTTTCAATAAACCCTTTTTGCAGAAATACACTGTAATCTTTTTCATTTACAATTTTTTCGGCACGATTGCATGAAAAAAGAATTAGTATAACTGAAAAGAAAAAAAGTTGTTTCATAAGAAATAAAATAAAAAGAGGCTGTTTTATAACAGCCTCTTAAAGGTTTAAAGATTAAAACGGGTTTGCGAGATATGGGAACGTTGCAGAGAATGTTTTATCATTTCCATTTACATTGTCTTTTGTAAGTCCGGGATTTGATGTGCCTGCTGATCCACCAAAAATGAGTAAAAGTTCAGTATCTATCACATCATCAGCCAATGCACGACCTGTTAAAACGTTTGTTCCGTCAAAAAATGTTGTGATGCCATTCATTTTTACGTTTAGTACATCTGTTACAAGAACACTTGTGAATGTTGCTTTGTCAAGTCCCAAGGCATTTGTCATATATCCAAAACCCGTCAGCACACCTTGAAATTGCACATTAAACGCAGCATTCATCTGAGATGGAACAGTCATGTTGAATTCATTTTTTCTTGCTGCATTCACAAACACAGTATTGATTGCAGGTCTTGCCATTTGATCATTTTGTGTAAACGTACCGGATGTATCAAAGTTGTCTTCTGTTTTATTTTTATCGCAGCTTACAAATCCGATCGAAGCAACAACGGCTAGCATAATTGAAAATTTATTTATTCGTTTCATATAATTTGTTTTAAGAGTATTTTTTAAAAATTATTTTGATTTTGTTTCTGCCCAAACATTTATAGTAGCCGCAGAGCCCAACATCGTTTTTGGTACTTCCACAACTATTGACATTACATTCGTTCCGGCAAAAAAGTCAACACCTGTACTGCGAAAACCGGATTGGGTGCCTGCAATTATTTCTTTAAATCGTGCCAGGTCAAAAAAGAACGGATCATCTCTCGGACCTGCAAATATTTTTACACCTGAAGTGCCTGTTGCTGTAATTGCGGATGTGCTATACGGCGTAACGCCAACTTCAGTAACTGAACCAGTTGTTAGTACCGTACTTGTTGTCCCTTTTACAGTAGGTGCAACCGGGCTATAAACTCTCATTTTACCATTCTGAACTAATGCCTGAATGACGAGATCTTCAACATTATCACCTGTATTATCAATATTTATTTCATAAAGTACGTTCGATGGAAAGCTTGCAGTAGCTGATGAAGATGGAGATAATAATCCTTGTGTATTCAAGACAAAGACCATTTTTGTG
>JANLSA010000027.1:0-3078 GCA_031362085.1 Bacteroidota bacterium
TCAACCCTAACAGGAAGGATATATAAAAGAGGATTTCACAAATAAATTTCGCCCTTTTCATACTAATAAATTTGAATTTATGCTGTAAATATATAATTAATTATTGTAAAACAATAATTAATTAAAATTATTATTAATTCAAAAATTCTGTACACCAGCAATATTTACCAGAACGTAGAAGGTGAGGGTCAAAAAAATTTGCAAAACGGCGGACAGATGGTAGCCTTGTTTTAATTTTTTAAGGAGCGAGGTAATATACCAGAGATTGTTTGTTGGGCTTTACTAAAGTTTAAACTCGTCACTTTGCTACAGTCAAAGATAAATTGATGCAACCAGATAACGATTTATACTTCGTGCTGTCATTGTTCACGCTGTAACTTTGTTCACCAAGGTATTCATGATTTGCCACGCAGTAAACGACAGCATTCTTACGATCTTCAACAAATGAAACAAGGCAAAAACTCCAAACAAAAACAAGTGGCTATTTTTGATGCAGAGCAAAAAATTGCGTTGCTTGAAAAACAATTAGCCTGGGAAAAAATGAGAACCGATGCATTGGATGCCATGATCAGCATTGCAGAAAAGGAGCTGAACATTCCCATCAGAAAAAAGCCTGGTGCCCAACAGTCCAACAAGTAAAACAAAGCAACCGGTTTTATAGTCTGCAATCGCTTTGCCGATTGTTTGGGTATTCAAGACAGGCTTTTTATAAACAACAACGTTTACTGCTTGTGCAACATTCCAAGGAAGGGTTGATTCTGCAACAAGTCATCAATATTCGAAAGAACAACCACGTTGCGGCACCAGAAAATTACAAGTGATGTTTCAACCGTTTTTAAAGAAGAATAATTTATTCATCAGCAGAGACGGCTTGTTTCGTGTATTAGCAAAAAACAAATTGCTGATACGTAAACGAAAACGGAGTACACATACCACTAACTCGAAGCATTTCTATTACCGCTATCCCAATCTGGTGGCGCATTTTACGCCCATGCATGCACATGAACTATGGGTAGCAGATATTACTTACATCCCCATGAAAGAGCGGTTTGCTTATCTGTATTTAATCACCGATGCATACAGCCGGAAGATTGTTGGTTTTCATGTAAGCGATGATATGAAAGTAAGCAGTGCCACCCTTGCATTAAAAAAAGCACTGGCACAAAAGCCGCCGGAAACAATTGTGATTCATCATTCCGACAGAGGCATACAATATTGCAGCACCGCTTATGTTCAACTTTTGCAACAACATCATGCACACATCAGCATGACTCAAAACGGAGACCCGTATGAAAATGCAATTGCAGAAAGAGTAAATGGTATTTTAAAAACAGAACTCGTTAGTAAGTATTACGACAATATTGATTTAGCCGCTATGCATATCGCAAGATGCATTACCATTTACAACTATCGCAGAAGGCACAGCAGCCTCAACTGGCAAATACCCGATGATGTACACAAACAAGAAGGACCACAAATAAGAAGATGGAAAAACTATTATCAAAACACTACAAAAACAAAACAAAAAATGCCGGAAACCTGACAAGCCAACGCACAAAAAATATTTCCTTAAGCAACGGTAGCTACGAAAATATTTTTTGCCAGCACACATCAGAGAAACTTTTTAAACAACCTATTTCAGGATGTTTTATCTTAGTCAACCAATAGCAGGATTATTATTCATAACCAGTCAACTTTTTTCAGGACGAGTCATCAAAAGCCAAGCGGCGGTTACGGGCGGACAGGAATTCTAATGCCACACCTGCCACAAAGCCCTGTCGTTTCGACATTAATTCAGCAACAAATTATTTTGCCTCTTACTTATTCTTTTTAGTAAAAGAATATGCCCATAAAATCAATACCACCTGAAGTGGCAATCGCAATATAGCAACCCATAACAACGGATTATTTTCATGAATGTAATTTAGTAACATCTGAATATTAGCAGGAAAAATCGCAATTAGCAAAAGAATAGTACACAACGCACCTACCCGACGGGTAGATGGTAATATCAGCAACAATGCAAATAAAATTTCAAAAACTCCACTTATAAATATCAGTTCGTTATGCCAGGGCAACCAGGGCGGCATTATTTTTAAATAAAATTCCGGGTTTATAAAATGGTTTATACCGGCAACCAGGTAAAATACAATCATTATATAAAGCGAAACTTTTTTCATTTTTCAAAACTAAGCTGTAAAATTTAATTTGAATGTTATTACCTGTTTCTGCAAGATTATGCTTCATACAAATATTGTCGAAAAGCATATGATCTTTGATTAAGAATTGAAACCTTAAACTTAAAGAGTTTGTAAAGAACATCGGAGTCTTGTCATACAGAGCAGTGCTGTTTTGAACATCCGAACTTAAAGCAACTAAGCGAGGTAACTCAAAGAGACGATAACAGTTTAAGATACCTCGCCTGATTTTACTCAATTATTAATAGTCTGATAGTAATGGCTCGGTATGACAAGGCTCCGATAGTATGAATATGTTTTTCAATTCTTAACAGAAAAATCAGCTTTTGCCTTTATTGGTAATCTGCTAAAAGAAAGACGCCATTGCCATTCCTTCGGCAGATAAATTGGAATGAAGCATAACCATGCGGGTGGCGTTCCAACAAAAGCAAGAAGCCTGGCAGAAAATTTGAAGGTAGCTATACACAAAGCTACGCTTCATACCATACGTTGTGAACCATGTGAAAAGGTAAGTGAGTAAACTGACCAAGAATGCAAATAGTAAATAATCTGACAAAAATTACAATTGCCTTTTTGAAAGGTTGTTTTTGCTTAGTAAAATATTCCGTGGATCAAACTCCAACTTTTCAGGTGTGCCATCAACCTGAAAGGTTTGCATTTGCTGTTTTTTAGTAAAATTCATTTTTAAAATGGTTGGGCTGCTACTACCCTCTTTATAATAACCAATTTCAACCGGAACATTAAATACAATATCTCCCAGTTGTGTTTGTTCTAATTGAATAGTAATTTTTTTTGCCGAAGCATTATATTCCCACGTTCCATTTATGATCGGATTAATGGGCTGATATAACCACTGCTTAAAAAATAATTTCAGATTCTT
>JANLSA010000054.1:0-7426 GCA_031362085.1 Bacteroidota bacterium
CCCAAATCGGCAATGGCAAAGGTGGGGATTACGGCCAGTATTAAAAAAACTACACTCAGTACAAAAAAACATTGCCACCAGTTAATTTCAACTTTTAATAATATGAACAATAAATAATACTGCAAACAAAAAATTACAAACCGGATAAAGGAAAGCAACAACAACTTTACAAGCAAACTTGTTTCAGCGTTATCTAAATCTTTTACGAGATATAAATTTTTATTCAGCCACGGAATTTTTTCTGCCAGCTTGATAAAAACGGATAAACGAAAAAAAACAAGCAGCATAACTATCAACACAACAATTGAACCATACAAAAATATTTTTATCCATAAACTATTATCATATGCCGGTATGATTGCCGTGCCAATAATTTTATTCATCAATATTATCAGCCCGATGCAGCCCATGAATATTGTAATGATGAGTTGGCTCATGCTGCACATAATGGTGAGTGAAATGCATCTTAACCGGTTACCATCTTCAAGAAATAGAACCCGGCCCGCATACTCTCCCATTCTGTTTGGCGTAGTAGTAGAAAATGACACGCCACTTAGTATTGCTTTAAATGCCTTGAACAACCGGATATCCTGAACTTTTTTTATAGCTAATTTCCATTTCCAGGTTTCTATTAACCAGTTTACAAGCATGAGTATAAAAACGGCAGCCAGATAAATGATCACCTTGTTAAGCGGCGTTTGTTTTATTTGCTCCCATGCATGAGGTAAATCAGGCTGGCTTTTAACCTGTTTATATAGCGAGTAGGACAACCACAAAAAAAACAGTGGCCCCAACACATAGTTAATTAAGATTTTGATATTGTTATTCAACTTCATTATTCTTGTAAAAATACTCCCCAGTTGCAAAAGCCAGGCAAAATAATTTTAGGAATAGATCCCGGTACTTTAATTACCGGTTATGGCATTATTGAAATTACGGGTAATACCATTTCTTTAAAAGAAATGAATGTGCTGAAGCTTTCCGGTAAAAAAAATAATTATATAAGGCTGGAACTGATTTATAAAAAAGTAGAAGAGCTTATAAAAAAATATAAACCAAATGAGTTTGCTATTGAAGCCCCCTTTTTTGGTAAAAATGTACAGAGTATGCTAAAACTGGGCAGGGCACAGGGTGTAGCTATCGCTGCAGCTATCAGCGCAGGTTTACCCGTAACTGAATACTCGCCAAAAAAAATAAAACAATCCATCACCGGAAATGGTAATGCCGATAAAGATCAGGTATGGAAAATGCTGCAGCGATTATTGAGTTTAAAGGAAACGCCCCAATATTATGATGCAACCGATGCATTGGCTGTTGCTGTATGTCATTATTTTCAGGATAAACCATTATTGAAACAAGCTGGCAAATTAAAGGGATGGGAAGATTTTATTTCAAAAAATCAAGACCGTATAAAGTTGAAATGAATTTTCTTTTCGCCATTAACTTATACTGCCAAAAATAAAAACAAACATCAATCTATCGGAGTCTTGTCTTGCCGAGGCTTTGCGAGGCAACTCAAAGAGATCAAGCATGGAAAGATTTTGGTTTAATAAACACCTAAAAGTTAATCACCTTAAGAGATTCTTCTCCGCCGTTGGCGGACTCAGAATGACAAGCATCACTAAAGCAAGATAATTTCATATTTTAGGAGTGTTTATGCTTAATAGATTTCCCGAACGATGAACGGAGCGTCGCAAGTAAAGTTTAATAGTAGCAATCCAGTTGGCTTAGTAAATTCAATTTACCTTTTATAAAAATATTATTATGAAAAAATACATTTCTGTTTTATCCTTTACATTGTTTGCTCAATTTTTTTGTTTTGCGCAAACACCACAAGAGAAGGTAAACCAATACCGCAAGGCTAATGAAACAAAAATTATGAACGAGTATATAAAATTTGTTTCCATTCCGAATGTTACTAAAGACTCGGCAAATATTTTACGTAATGCTGCATTTATCAAAAACATGATGGAGCAGCGTGGAATAAAAGCTGAATTACTGGATGGTACTACTCCTAAAGTAAATCCGGCTGTTTATGGCGAAGTAAAGGTGCCGGGAGCAAAATATACTTTGGCATTTTATGCTCATTATGATGGCCAGCCTGTAAATGCTGATAAATGGACAGGAGGATTAAAACCTTTTGAGCCGGTCTTTATAGATAATGCAATTGAGCAAGGTGGAAAAATTATAAAAAACCCGGATGGCTTTTTACCCGAATGGAGATTAACGGGCCGGGGAAGTGCCGATGATAAAGCAGGTGTGATGACAATATTGAATGCTTATGATGCATTAGTAAAAACCGGTGTGCCGTTGAAACATAATATCAAATTCTTTTTTGAAGGTGAAGAAGAAAAAGGATCTACACATCTTGATGAAATTTTTATTAAGCATAAAGAAAAATTAATCGCAGACCTCTGGATAATTGTTGATGGTCCAAGACATGTATCCGGAAAAAAAATGATTGTATTTGGTGTTCGGGGTGATGCGCATATGAACTTAACAGTTTATGGGGCAAAACGTCCTTTACATAGCGGCAACTATGGCAACTGGGCACCCAACCCGGCATTGCTGTTAGTGCAATTACTTGCAGGCATGAAAGATGACAATGGAAACGTATTGATAAAAGATTTTTATAATGATGTAATTCCATTAACTGCCAAAGAAAAAGATGCACTTTCCAGAATTCCAAACATTGAAGAAACACTAAAAAAAGAATTGGGCATTGCAAAACCTGAAGGCGGGGGAAAAACATTTCTTGAATTATTGCATTTACCTACTTTGAATATTAATGGAATAAAAAGTGCAGATGTGGGTGAATTGGCAGCTAATATTATACCTACTCAGGCAGAAGTAGCACTTGATTTACGGCTGGTATTGGGAAATGAAGTAGAAAAACAATTTACGAAAGTAATCAGGCATATTGAATTAAAAGGATTTCATGTAACAGATCACGAACCGACCGATGATGAAAGAATGAGATATGGCAAATTAATAAAAATTACAAAAGGAGAAGGCTATGTAGCACAAAGAACTTCTTTTGATATTCCGATTATTCAAAGCATGATTAAAGCAGTGCAGGCTACGGTTAATTACCCGGTTATTCTTTTACCTTCTGCAGGCGGAAGCCTGCCGTTATATTTATTTGAAAAATTATTAGGTGTAAAAGTTATTAGTGTGCCTGTAGTGAACTATGATAACAACCAACATGCAGAAAACGAAAATATACAGATACGTTATTTATGGGAGGGTATTGAAACAATGGCAGCGATTATGCTGATGGAACATAAAAAATAATCAGAGATTAGCAATAATCTTCTCCTGTACTTTTTTCAAACTTTCATCAGAAGCCTTCGGTTTTGATTGTATAAAATTTAAATCATTCGCAGAATTGATTGGCACAAGATGAATATGCGCATGCGGAACTTCTAAACCAATAACAGATATGCCGCAACGATTACAGTTAAACGATTTTTCAATTGCCTTAGCTATGGGTTGTGCAAACAAAAGCATTTCACTTAAATACGCTGGTGGCAAATCAAATAAATTATCAACTTCCATTTTCGGCACCACCAGTACATGACCGTTCCGTAATGGAAAAATATCCAGGAAGGCAAAGAATTTTTCGTTCTCTGCAATTTTGTAAGAAGGAATTTGTCCAGTTATGATTTTACTAAATACTGTCATTGATTGCAAATTGTAGATTTAAAATTTCAAATTGAAAACAAATGTACTCTTAGTATTAATTTTAAATTTGCAATTTTCGATTTGCAATAATCTTTTATACAAATATTTTCTCAATCTTAAACTTTATTACACCGGCAGGTGCATGCACTTCTACCACATCTCCCACCGTTTTTCCCATCACTCCCTTACCTATAGGTGATGTGTTAGAAATTTTTCCGGCTTTCAAATCAGCTTCTCTTTCACCCACCATTTCGTAAGTAACCTGCTTTTTTGTTGCCAGGTTTGTAATGGTAACTTTTGTAAGCAACGAAACTTTGGTTGTATCAATATTTGATTCATCCAGTACACGAATATTTGACATTGAGCCTTCCATGGCTGCAATCCTTGCTTCCAGAATTCCCTGTGCTTCTTTTGCCGCATCATACTCTGCATTTTCTTTCAGGTCACCTTTCTCTCTTGCTTCGGCTATAGCTCGGGAAGCAGCGGGCCGGTCCACACCTTTCATGCGCTGCAGATCAATTTTCATTTGCTCCAGGGTTTCCTTTTTCACATATTGTAGTTCACTCATAACATTCTGTTTTTTTCAGGTAAAAGAAAAAAATAACAACGCCCCGGCAGAATGACTGCGAAGCGTTGCATTTAATTGATACTGCAAAAATAAAAGAATATTTTTTAAATAAGGAAATCTGTTTGTCAAAAAAAGATTTACTCCCTCCCAAACTCATAAACCCGTTCATTGCTCAACGAATATTCAACTGCACGAATGGTTCGCCAGTTATTGCGAAAATTAAAATCATCAAACTCCCAAAACAAAAATCGGTTGCGTATAAAATTCACTAACTCAATTTTTAAATGCCTCAATGGCGTATGATCTGTATTACCAGATGATGAATTGTAATTGGAAACAGTATAATTATCAGCATGCCAGTAACCGGTAAGTGTATCCGTGCTGCTGGTATATGTGGCAGCTCCATTTTCAAAAAAGGTAAATAGACCCGATTCATAACCCGTAGTAAAATGATCCCGATCGAAGGTTCTTTGCTTATAACTTGCTCTTAATTTCCAGTTACCAATCAGGCGGTCTTCAATATTTTTCCGGCAATTAGAAAATAAAAGTGCAATGACAAATAAAGAGAATAAATATTTTTTCATAACCAGTTTTTCCTTTTTGCTGAAATAATTATACCAGTGTTGTTCCATCTGCAATTCTTAACAAAGAATCTACGCACAATCCCATTTTACATTTATTCACTTTACATTTGCTCAGGTATTTCCAAAATTCTATTTCATGAAAAAACTTATTTCAGCATTTTTATTTTCTACCCTTTTTTTATTTCAATCTATAGTAGCACAACAAACCCCTGACAGTACATCACAAACTTTAGAAACCGTAATTATTAAAGCTTATGAAGGCAGCCGGAAACTGAACGAAGTAGCTGCAGGTATTAATTCTATTTCAGCCCTGCATCTTAATCGTTTTGATAATGCAAATATTTTAGCGGCTGTAAATGCAACACCCGGTGCAAGAATGGAAGAACGAAGCCCCGGCAGCTACCGGCTGAATATGCGGGGTAGTTCATTACGTTCGCCATTTGGAGTACGCAATGTAAAAATTTACTGGAACGATATTCCGTTTACCGACCCCGGAGGTAATACGTATTTAAACCAACTGAGTATTTATAATTTTCAAACTATTGAAATTATTAAAGGCCCTTCGGGCAGTTTGTATGGTGCCGGCAATGGTGGCACAATGCTGATCAATCAAAATCCGGTTATACCTAAAGAGGACTTGAATATTAATTATACAGGTGGAAGTTTTAATAACAGTGGGGTAAACATTCAATTTCATGCTGGAAATGATAAATTGGCAAACTCCTTAAATATCGGACGGATGACTAAAGATGGGTTTCGGAATCATACTCAACTGAAAAGAAATGTGGCGACCTGGCAACTACAGTTAAAGACTTCTGAAAAAAATAAATTGGTGTTTCATTTTTTATACGGCAATTTATTTTATGAAACCCCAGGAGGATTAACAAGAGCAGAATATAATCTGAATTCAAAATCGGCAAGACCGGCTGCGGGGATATTTCCATCAGCAGAAACGGCAAAAGCTGCTATCTATCAAAAAATGTTCTTAGGTGGCATTACAAATTATTTGGAAATAAATAAGCAGCTTAGTAATACAACCACTATTTATGCAATGCAGGTTGATATAAAAAACCCAACATTTCGTAATTATGAAAAAAGAGATGAACCCAGTTATGGTGGTCGTACTGTTTTTAAATGGAAACCCTCTCCTTTCAATTCAAAAACAACTATCGTATTTGGTGCAGAGGCACAACGGGGAAATTTTAATATTGTTACCTATTCCAATCTGAATGGCACACCCAATAACTTACTTACCAATGATGATGTTAAAAACAGGAATTTTTTATTCTTTACACAAACTGATTTTTCACTCAAAAATAATTTTAATATTACCGCAGGTGCAAGTTTAAGTAGTTTTAAAGTTGACATTAAAAGATTGAATGTCGCAAATCCAGTAACACAAAGCCGTAGTTATAATAATGAAATTTCGCCCCGGCTTGCCATTTCAAAAAAAATACTAAAAGATTTATGGGTCTATGGCTCTGTTGCAAAAGGGTTTTCTCCGCCTACCGTTGCCGAAGTTTTACCATCTACCAGTATAATAAGCACATCGCTCAATGCTGAACACGGAATAAGCTATGAAACTGGAATAAAATCATCGGTGTTGAAAAATAAAATATTTGCAGAAGCAATTTTTTTCTATTACAAATTAAAAGATGCAATTGTGCTGAGACGTGATGCGAGTAATGCTGATTTTTTTGTGAATGCTGGAAGCACTACTCAAAAAGGGCTGGAATGGCAGGTACAATACATCATCATAAAAAATGCAACTACCAAACTGAATAATGTATCGCTGAAAATTTCACATACATTGAATGATTTCGGGTATAACAATTTTAAACAAGTAACAACTGATTTTTCCAAGAAAGTATTACCGGGAGTTCCAAAAAATACATTTGCAGGCTTGCTTGATATTTCATTAAAGGCTGGATTGTATCTTCACGTTACTTATTATTATGGCGACAAAGTTGCACTCAATGATGCAAATACAGAACAGGCAACCTCCTATAATTTAATGGCTTTAAAGTTGGGCTGGAATACAGGTAACTCAACTAAATCAAACTTTGATTTTTTTGCAGGAGTTGACAACCTTTTTGATGAAAAATATAGTTTAGGTAATGATGTAAATGCAGCAGGCGGAAGATTTTTTAATACAGCTTCGGGTATAAATTTTTATGCAGGTACTTCTATTCATTTCACAAACCTGAAAAGAGTAAAGCACTAATTCATTTCTAATTTTTCCAGAAGTATAATTGCCATTTTATAAAATGCTTCGTGACTGTAGCCAGCTATATGCGGGGTAATAAGAACATTCGGTTGCAGTAATAACCAATTGAGTTGTTCCTGTTCTTCGATAGTATATGTTTTTAGTTTTTCATTTTCCAAAACATCCAAAGCTGCACCGGCAATTTTATTTTCTTTTAATGCAGTGATTAATGCAACGGTATCTGTTACCGGACCCCGGCATGTATTCAGTATCCAGGGTCTGTTTTGAAGTGTATTGAAGAAATCTTTTCCTCCCATGTGGTGTGTTTCATCGGTAAGTGGCACATGAAAGCTGATAACATCAGCATAACGGCAAATCTGTTCC
>JANLSA010000078.1:0-5183 GCA_031362085.1 Bacteroidota bacterium
GTTCGTTTATCCCCCGAAGATTTAGAGAAAAGATTCAACACTTCCCTGCTTGGAAAAAATGTAATTGGATTTATCGCCATTCATAATATATCAAAAGAGCCGGCTGCATACTACGGCGTTTTTCCCATGAATGTATTAATAGAAGATAAAGCAATCAGCATTGGACAGTCGGGGGATTTAATGACAGACCCACTACATCGCAATAAAAACCTGTTTATACAATTAGCGGAATTAGCCCATACTGTTTGTAATGAAGAAGGAATGAAAATTATTATCAGTCAGCCAAATGAAAATTCGTTACATGGATTTTTAAATAAACTCGGATTTAAAAAAAAGGATGAAATTATCCGTTGGGATTTAAGATTGAAACTCAAAACGATTCCACTGTCAAAACTGGTACACCGATACAAAACAATACTGAAATTGTATTTGCCTTATGCAAAACTTATTTTGAAAAAATATATTATACCGACTCCCACTCAATTCAACAATCCATTAAGAGTTCCAATTGGAAAAGTAATCAGAGATGGGGCTTATATCGGATATAAAAATTCCAATGACCGGTTTTTTATTAAGATTGATACGATTATTTTATGGATCAGGCTTACTGATGTTTTCTGGATTGGTGATTTCTCTGATTATGAAAATATTAATTCAACCCTGATTAAAAAAATTAAAAAGCTGGCATTTTTGCTGGGCTATAATACAATTTCAATTAATATGAATTCAAGTATCTCCTTTCCAGAATCATTATCTGAGTTTAAAAAATATTCCTCACAGTCTTCCTGTTTATTATATCTTGATGAAGCATATAAAGATGTAAACTTAATTTTAGCAGCAGCAGATTCTGATACCTGGTAATTTTAAATATGAAGCAGCCACTCAAAATTGGGATTGTTGTAAACAAAAAATGTGAACTGCCGGTATGGGAGTATATTATGCTACAGCAAATACAAGAAAGCAGTTACTTAACTATTGATGCTATTTTTATAGCAAATAATCAACCTCCGGCAAAAACATCTTTCCTGTACCGCTTGTTTATAATATTTGAGAACTGGTGGTTTGGCGATTCCTTTGATGCCTGTAAAAAAATTTCTATTGAAACAAAATTCAATGATATTTTTTTTCCGTTATCTGAAATAGCGTCACATAAACAGTTGAACCCGGATATTATTTTTATTTCCTCCCTGGCAGATACCCGGTCATTGCCGGCTTTGCATGCAACCTATGGAAAATGGAAAATTGTTTTTGGAAAAGGTATTTATAAATCTGCAATGCCACCTGCTTTCTGGGAAGTGATGCGCCGGGATCCTGTAACGGGAAGCTCATTGACAGTGCAGTTGCCCGGCAGTAATGAAGAAATAATTGTTTATGACGGATCCACTGTTACCATTCCATTTTCAGTTAAGAATAATTTGAACAGCCTTGCCTGGAAATCATCTTCTTTTATATTGTATCGGTTAAAAGAATTGTATGAATTGGGTGCAGATTTCTTTTTTGAAAAATATAAGAAACGTTCAATGCCGGAGATAACCCCGGAAATACAGCCGCTTAAAGCACCGGGAAATATTTTGATGGCTGGGTTATTCTTAAAAAACTGTTTTTCCTATTTCATTTATAAATTCAACGAATGGTTTAATAAAAAAAAATTTACGATTTTAATTTCGGATCAGGTTTATAATGGTGCTGCTACTGATTTTTCTGTGTTTAAAAAATTACAACTGCCACCCAATTCATTCAGAGCAGATCCATTTCTGATAAAAAAAGATAACAGGCAGTTTGTTTTTTTTGAAGAGTTTCTGTACTCAAAGAAAAAAGCTCATATCAGTGTAATCGAGTTACTGCAAAACGGAAACAGTTCTGAAGCAACAGTTGTTCTGGATAAAACCTATCATTTGTCTTATCCTTTTGTTTTTGAATGGGAGGGTGATTATTACATGGTTCTTGAAACTGCTGCTAATAAAACCGTTGAGTTATACAAATGCAAACAATTTCCGAAGCAATGGGAATTTGTAATGAATTTAATGGAGGATATTTCTTTGATAGATATAACCCTGCATTTTGAAAACGAAAGATGGTGGTTGTTTGCCTGTACACAAAATCATTCTTTCACCACCAGCAACGATCAGTTGTTGCTCTTTTATTCAGAAAATTTATTTTCTGATAAGTGGATTACACATCCTCAGAATCCGGTTGCTACTGATATTTCAAATTGCCGGCCGGCGGGTAAGCTATTTTCAAGAGATGGTAAATTATACCGCCCGGCTCAAAACAATGCATCACAGCAATACGGTTATGCTTTGAAAATAAATCGCATTGAAATTTTAAATGAAACGGAGTATAAGGAAACAGAGGTGTTTGAAGTGTTGCCGGGAGTTGGAAATAAACTATCAGCTGTCCACACAATTAATTTTACCGATGATACGATTGTGATTGATGGAATCTGCAAATCCTGATTTTTACAAAATATTATTTTATTCTTTCAAGTGTATATTCAAATAAAAGATTGGTGTCGGGGTCTGCAACCAGTTCGCCTGGTTTTTCTTTTACCGGAAACGTAAAAAACGAATTGATTTTATTGATCGCTAATTTTTTTAATACTCTTTCCCCTGAGGAAAGTATTATTTCAATAGTTAATGGGAAACTGAATACATTCTTTTGTTTTTGAGTAATTCGAATATCAATTACTTTTTCTTTAGAATTATATTTCCAGTTTATTTTTAATACCGGCTGACCTGGTTTATAAAGCCATTGAATGAAGAATTGTTTTAAATCTTTCCCTGAAACAGTTTCAAAAACATTTCTCAGTTCATCTGTTCCGGCAATACCTCCTGCATACCTGGCGTAATATTTCTGAATAACTGCCCAGAAAACTGAATCGCCCAACTCACTTCGCAGCATATGCAAAACCCAACTACCCTTCTGATAATTGTTAGCATTCATCAGCTTCATATATTCATTACCTGCCAGGTCTATAATAGAAGTATGTAGTGTTTTTGAAAGTGCAATCACTTTTGATCTGTCTTCTTTCATCATATTCATTGCGGCTGCTTTCCCGTATTTATTTTCAAAATATAAAATTGCAAAATAGGTAGCAAAGCCCTCGCTGAGCCAGAGATGTGCAAAGCTTTTTTCTGTAGCCATATTGCCAAACCACTGATGTGCAATTTCATGAGCGAACAATTCTTCATTTTGCCTTTCGCCGGTTATCGAATTTTCGGTATAAAAAATTGTATTGGCATTTTCCATTCCGCCAAACCTTGTTGTAGATTGTACATTTGCCAATTTTTTAAACCCATACGCTCCTATATTTTGAATATAAAAAGGAAGTATATCTTTTGCAATTGCATAATCATAAAAACCATTGCTTTTGTCTTCAGGAAAAACCCAACTGGAAACCGGAATGCTGTTATTCACAAAGCTGGTAAGATTAACCACAAACTCCGCAACTCCGATCGTCATTACTTTTACTGAAATAGGGACTTCTTCTTTCCAATGAGTTTGTTTATTTCCATTATGCAACGGTTTTTCTTCTATCAGAATTCCATTACCCACAACCTGGTAGTGATCCGGAGCAATTACAATAAAATCAACCGATGCTTTATCAGCAGGATCATCATGGCATGGTAACCAGTTATGCCCGTTGTTTGGCCAGTTATCAGCAAAGAAAGTACGATGACCATATTTATTATTCGAAATGATGAGTCCGTCCGCTGGAATACCTTTATAGTATATTATAATTGTAGCAGTATCGTCTTTTTCAAAAATGTTTCCTTTAATGATCAGTTTTTCTTTTTGCTGGATAAAAGCAGGCTGTAATAACCTGGGGTTATTAAATTTCAAATTTGTAGCAATCATTCCTTTCCCATTCTTTTGAAGGTTTGTTAAATCAAAAATAATGAAAGAGGTTTTTTCTTTGACTGAGAAACGTATCGTTGCCTGTCCCTGAATTGAATCGTTGTAGTCATTAACTGTAATTCGAAACCGATAATTCAAAACATTTAGATTGTTCTGGGCATTTGAAAAAAATGTGAGACCAGTTAAAATGAAGCCAAGGAAACATCGCATTCAGAAAATTTTGCAAAAGATAATAGTTTATTCTAAAAGAAAAAATTTGTCAATAAAATGGAAATACTGTCTTTATAACTTCTCCAGCATCTCCACTACTTTCTCTCTTTTTAATATGACATAACCGATCCGGTCATTGCTGATTCCGTCATGGAGCTGATAACTGAATTCAAGCTGCTCGTCTTTAATAGCCGTTTCAAAATAGCGGAAGCTGATATTGGGATATTGTTTCAATTCATCGCCTATTTCATACAAATGTGTTGAAAGAATAAAAAGTGAGCTTTTAATTTTTATCAACCCTTTTATCACCGCCAGTGAACATTTCATGGCATCCTGTACATTGGTGCCTTTAAATAATTCATCGATCAGCACCAACCATTTTTTTCCATCATTAATTTTTTGAACTGTATTTTTTACCCGCTGCACTTCATTATAAAAATAACTTTCGCCTTTTGCAATATTATCTGTTACATTAATATTGCTCAGCAATCCATCAAATAAAGTAAGTCGCATGCCGGATGCAGGCACTCCCATTCCAATATGCGCAAGAAACACTGCAGAGCCCAACGCTTTAATCAATGTACTTTTGCCCGCCATATTCGCACCGGTAAGAAATAAAAAATTATGTTCGGGATTCATCTGCAGATTATAGGCAACGGGTTTTTGCAATAATAAATGATACAATCCTTTTGCATCTACCATCGAAGTTTGCTGATCTACAAATTCCGGAAAAGAAAGTTGATAAGTTTTTACCGCCATCGCCATAGAATACCAGGCATCCAACCTGCTGAACACTTCAATTAAATCAAGTGTTTTGTGTTTGTATTGTCCACGTAAATAATAAGCAAAAAACAGATTTTGTTTCGGGGAAAAATTTTCTTTTTGTTTTGTATCAGCGAGTTTCGCTAAAACAGGTTCCCGTAATACTCCGGAAATCCGATCGGTATATAACCGAATACTTGCCGGCAAATCTAACCCTTCCAGTAACTCAGCAATATTTTTTAACCCCCGGTAAAAATCAGCAAAATGTGAAACTGAATATTTCACCATTTTATAATCTTCGGCATTTATTAATTTATACATCGAGCTATTGAACCCATTGGGAAATTGCGGAA
>JANLSA010000085.1:0-5510 GCA_031362085.1 Bacteroidota bacterium
ATGGTGGCAATCCACTTGCCTGTAAAGTTGCAATGGTATCCTTGCAAATTTTAAAAGATGAAAACCTTGTGGCAAATGCAGATGCAATGGGCAAATTGCTGAGAGATGAATTAAAGAAATTGAATTCACCGTTTATTAATATTATCCGGGGTAAAGGATTGTTGAATGCAATTATTATCAATCATCCAAATAAAGATGCTGCCTGGGATTTTTGCACTGAATTAAAAGAAAACGGATTGCTTGCAAAACCAACACATGGCGATAAAATAAGATTTGCACCGCCACTCATTATTACTGAAGAACAAATACTGGAATGTGTTGAAATAATAAAAAAGAGTTTGAAAATACTGGATTAATTAAAATAAAATAAGAACAAAACATAAACAGTAAAATTCCAATTCACATTATTTATTTCTCTTTCTTTAATTCCACATCAGGAAAAAAAGAACAGACCAATAAAAGAATAGAAGAAAATAACATCATCCACAATCCCGGTTGATTTGATGGACATATACCTCCGGAACATGCTGTAACGACAAAATAATTTCGTATAGCCCAGGCAAGATTTACAGCAACTACAAGAAGATTAAACCTTTTTGCTCCTACTTTTTTTATAAAACTTAAAATCAAAAAGAAAAAAACAAGGATGAAATGAAAATAACCGGGTTTACCATAATTGGTTCCGGTGGCATCAATTCCGCTAATGACAATATTTTTACTTTCAATAATCACCCAGGGTGTAAAACAGGAAACAACCAGTAAGATTGCAGCAAGCACTCCAATCCATTTCATTTTTTTGGCCATATAATTTTCAAATTAGGATGAAACAGTTTCTTTTCTGTTTTTTCGAAAATAAAAATACAAAGGTATTCCGATTGCTGTAAGTAATAAACCAATTACAGAATTAATCGTATTTGCTTTTCCCGTTGTGTAGTTATGAATATCATTATACATTGTCATCACCAGGTAGAATAAATTAAAGATGATTACAATAACCGGTACCCAGGGATAACCCCAAACCTTATAGGGCCGTTCAGCATCCGGCATTTTTTTTCGTAAAATGATAACCCCTGCTACCAGCATCAGGTTAAACAACCAAACTATAAAAATATAAATATCCGCCAGGATGGTAAATGATCCGCTTAACACAAGTATAAACATCCATGCAAAATGAAGTACAAATGCATTACCAGGAGTTTGATGTTTTTTATTAATCACCCCTGTCCAGTTGAAAAAATTCCCCTGCCCTGCCATTGCAAATGTCATACGCGGTGCTGTAAACACATTACCATTGGCGGTTCCCAGTACATTCAAACAAATTAACCCCGCAATAATTCCACCACCAATTGTTCCAAATGCAAGCTCTGTCGCATCTGCAGCAACCAGGGATGAGTTCGCCATAATACCAACAGGCAATATATACATCATCGCTGCAGTAATCAGTAAATACACTATCATACAAACAATAAGGCCCAGGATTAAACTGCGTGGAATATTCTTCCCGGGATTTTTTATCTCCCCACCAATAGTAAGCATAATACCATAGCCATCGAAAGCCTGCAACGCCCCATTGCAGGCAGCCACCATCGCTGCTACCAGTGCAAAACCAACAGGCCTGATTCCATGATCTTCTGTTATAAAATTCTGCAGGTTGCCTTTGCCGGAAAAAAATAATCCGAATACAAGAAATAATATGGCAACTACTTTTATATAGGTAAGCCATCGTTGCAGGGCGCCTCCGGCTTTTGTACTGTAGTAGCCAATGAATGATAGCACAGCAAGTACAAGGATGGTAAAAATTTTTACACCGAAATTTTGCAGTGGAAAAATATCGCCCATCATGGGTATATGAAAAAAAGTTGATTGCTCAACCGTTTCTGAAAACCGGGGCAACTTTACAAAATATTCAAAGTACTGGCCTACGATAAAAGCAATGGCCGCCGTTCCGGCTGTATTGATTACAGCAAAATTTGCCCAGCCAAAAAGATAGCCCCAGAAATCTCCGTAAATTTTTTTCATGTAAACATATTGCCCGCCGGTCTCCGGCATCATAGCCCCAATTTCCGCAGTTGACATCGCACTTAATAAGGTAATAATTCCTGCAATTACCCAGGCTATCATAATCAAAAAAGGAGAACCAAGTTGCCCGGCCATTTCTGCCGGACGCATAAAAATTCCTGAGCCAATAACCCCACCAACAACCAATGAAGCAGCAGTAGTAAAACTTATTGTTCGTTTAAATCCTGTTGTTGATGGCATGAAAAAGGAAGATAAGCGGAGTTTTGATATAAAACAAAAACTCAAACGATATAGCGGGTTATTAAATATATTTTATTGCTGCAATCATTTTTTCTTTAGCGGATCAAAAAATTTTATCAAAATTAATCCAGCTAAAAAACCACCGATATGCGCTGCATAGGCTACTCCTCCTCCACCCGTATCCCCGCCTAATAATCCTAAACCCATTACCACCTGCAATACAATCCATGCACCTAATGCTACCCAGGATGGTACATCAACAACCGCACGGATAATAAACATTTTTATTTTTCGCTTTGGAAATAACATTAAATAGGCACCGAGAACACCTGATATAGCACCCGATGCTCCGAGACTTGGTACTACAGAACTTTGTGTGGACATGACTGTTGAAAACACATGACTTAAGGAAGCAATAATTCCGGTTAGTAAATAAAAAATTATATAACGGGTTCTGCCTAACCTGTTTTCAATATTATCACCAAAGATCCATAAGTAAAGCATATTGCCTATAAGATGCATCCAACTGCCATGCATAAACATAGAAGTGAGCAACGTGAAATAAACCGGTATCGGTGTAACCTCAAGACCCGGAATTAAAAATTTTATCCCGGTATTTGGATCTATATAGTTTTGAGAATGGGTAACAATATCATGCCCATTTATTATTTCAGCAGGCACCGTAGCATATGCATAAGTAAATGCTGATTCCCCACTCATTCCCTGGAATACAACCCACACTAAAATATTCAGAGCTATAAAAAGATAATTGATGTACGGCTGAATGGTGCGATCTGAATTGTCATCTGCAATAGGTATAAACATTGAAATTGTTTTGGGATAGCAAAATACTTAACTTGTTTTAAAATAATGAAAATGAAAAATTTTATTTTTACGGCTTTTATCATCCCCTTATTCTTATCGTCTGGCAAACCGGTTTCTATTTTTAATGGAAATGATTTAACCGGGTGGACTATTCATGGTACAGAAAAATGGTATGTTGAAAGTGGCAAACTGATTTGTGAAAGCGGGCCGGATAAACAATATGGCTATTTGTCCACCGATAAAAGCTATAAAAATTTTATTCTCACATTAGAATTCAAACAGGAAGCAAATGGAAACAGTGGTGTATTCTTCCGTTCTTCCATTGATGGTGTAAAAATTAGTGGCTGGCAATGTGAAGTAGCTCCATTAAACAGTCATACAGGCGGCATTTATGAATCGTATGGGCGGGGCTGGTTAAGGCAACCCAACCCACTACATGAAAGATATTTGAAGACAGGAAAATGGAATAAATTAAAATTGGAAGTTAAGGGTGATGAAGTAACCACCTGGCTAAATGGACATATGATGGTAAATATGAAAGATGAAAAGATTGGTATGGGCACTGGTTTTATTGCTTTACAAATACATGATGGCGGCGGAATAAAAGTGCGATGGAGAAAGATCATGATTGAGGAGCTCGAATAAATGAAGGCATTCATTTTATTAGTTTCAATAATTAAGTTCAAATCTTGATAGTTTTAAAAATGAATCTGAGAAAAATTTCAGCTTGCTTTACGTTTTTTTCTTCGGGTTCTTTGCAGTTTTTGTCTAAGATTTTTAACCGCAAAGAACGCAAAGTTAAACGCAAAGGACACAAAGTAAAACCTATATAACATTTACTAAATTGTAGCTAAACAGCATATTAATCTCCACTATTTTTTATTCATTGCTCATACCAGCCATTTTAAGGCAACTATCCTTTGTATGCAGCCGTTTTATCCAAACTAAGTTTTAACTTTAAGAAATCAAATTGGGCTGGTGCGTTATATTAAAAATCAAAATATTAAACTCATTCGTTTTTTTTCATTTCAGATTGCTTTCTGTTTTTTAATATTTACAAACTTTTTTCAAAAAACAAATGCGCAATCCTGTCCTCCGAATATTGATTTTGAAAATGGATCTTTCTCCGGATGGACATGCTACACCGGAAATGTAGCCGCATTGAATAATCAAAATGTTATAAGCCTTTTTCCATCAGGTGGGCCCGTAGTTGATCAACATACTATGTATGAAACTACCAGTTCGCAGGGTGTTACTGATTACTATGGTGGCTTTCCGGTAACATGCCCCAATGGTAGTGGCTATTCCATAAAATTAGGTAATAACAGAGGTGGTGCAGGGGCCGAAGGAATTTCGTATGAATTTACAATACCTGCTAACCGAAATTCATATTCATTAATTTATTATTATGCTGTCGTATTTCAGGATCCAAATCATCTTTCTTTTCAGCAGCCAAGATTAGAATTAGAAATCACAAATGTTACTGATAATTCAATCATTGACTGTTCCTCTTTTACATTTATTCCAAATGGTTCTCCATTGCCTGGATTTTTTGCATCACCCCGTTCCGATTCTACAACGGTCTGGTGCAAGGACTGGTCGGCTGTAACTATCAATCTGAATGGACAAGCAGGAAAAACAATTCGATTATTTTTTAAAACAGCCGATTGCACTTTCGTACGCCATTTTGGTTATGCTTATATCGATGTGAATACAGAATGCAGTGATGAATTTGTAGGTGCTACCTTTTGCAGAGATGATACAGCCGTAAATGTATTTGCCCCTTTTGGATATCAGGGATACACCTGGTTCAATTCTACATTTAGCCAGGTATTAGGAACCAATCAGCAAATACGTTTTGACCCACCACCAACAGTTGGCTCTACAATTGCAGTTGAAATAGTTCCTTATGCAGGTTATGGATGCCTGGATACATTATATGCAAAGTTGCTCGACACCTTAACTTTAAAAGGCAAAGCTGGTCCGGATGTATTATCCTGTAATCTGACTCCGGTGCAACTTGGAGAAAATCCGAGGCTTGGTGTATCCTATAGCTGGTCGCCGGCAGCAGGACTTTCAAATCCGAATATTGCAAACCCGAGAGCCGGTCCGAATATAACCACATCCTATATTTTAACAGTAAGAAACAGCGGAGGGGGTTGTGCAAATTCCGATACGGTTATTGTTACTGCATCAGTAATTGACAGTTCACTTATATTTATTGGAGAAAATAATTATTGTATTACCTCTGAGGAGGATAGTGCGGTAATGGTAATTCAACCTACACAGAATATACAATGGTATAAAGATAATGTACCAATACCCGGAGCAACAAGAACCCGATACCGTGCCTCGGAATCCGGCAATTATTTTGCAAGATTATCCAATGCGGATGGATGCAGTTTGATTACAAGAAGTGAACAGGT
>JANLSA010000119.1:0-2021 GCA_031362085.1 Bacteroidota bacterium
CAAGGTTTTTTCGCCTTTGATATAAAATTTTGCAATTACGCCGGGGCCCAGTTCATAGTCACCTTCATGTTTTTTCAGATCATCTTTTTTTAATTCAACAATTGCAGGCAGTTTTTCAAAAACAATATCTTTTACAGCTGGCTCCATTTTCATGTCCACTGAAATAATTTCTCCTTTGGTATTCATATTGAAATGCAGTTTTGGAGCATCTTTATTTTCTGTTTTTTCTTCAGTCGATCGAATTCTGAAAACATCATAATGATAATGCTGCAGGTATGAATCGGTTCTTTTACCTGCTTCGTTATAATCTGCCCAAAGGGTATCCCGCTCAATAAAAAGTTTTACCAGGCCGTATCCTTTATTATCATATAGACCTGCGTAATCTTTCATTTCATGTAATGGTTTGGTGCCTGGTTTTTTGTTCAGGCTGTCTGTGTTGGGACTTGCTTTTGCAATCGAATCACCTTTTATTTTATCTGCCAGTTGAGAAGCTCCCCACTTGCGGTAAGATAGTTTCAGCATTTTATCCGAAATAAAATTGCGGATGCTGGAACTAACAACCCCCTGGTTGCTGCAGATAAAAATGCCGATACTATCGGTCGGATAAAATAGAGTCAGAGTTGAAAAACCATCAATTCCACCACCATGCTCTACTTTATAATGCCCCCGGTAACTGCTCATTCCCCATGCCAAACCATAACCACTCATATTTACATCCGGATTTTCCATTGTTGGCATACCACCACCCGTTGCCATCTGCACAGTCATCGCTTCTGATCTGAAACCGGAAGGAATAATTTCTTTTCCATTAAACTTGCCACTATTGATCCAGGTGATCAGCCAATTGGCCATGTCCTTTGCGCTGCTGTTTACAGAACCAGCCGGGCCCATCGCATCTATATTACGGAACGGAATGAGTTTTGGTTTATCATTTTCCATTGCATAAGCCAATGAACGGTCTGTAGATTTTTCCATATCAATGACAGATAGGTTCGTATTGTTCATACCAAGAGGTTGTAAAATCTTTTCCCGCATATTTTCTTCCCAGCTTTTACCAGTTAGTTTTTCAATAACCATACCCTGTGCCAGAAACATGAAATTATTATACTGATATTTTAATCTAAGCTCTGCAGTGGGCTCCTGGTATTGTACTCTTGTTAATAATTCACTGCGGCCTGCTGTGGAGCCATACCATGAAAAATCATGACGGGGCAAACCAGTCCGGTGGCACATCATATCACGCAATGTTGCATGGTCATTTGTATATTCATTCATGAATTTTAATTCTGGCAAATATTCACGAACCGGTTTATCCAAATCCACCTTACCTTCTTTAGCGAGCATTCCGAGTAAACTGGCGGTAAATGCTTTTGTACAGGAGCCGATTGCGAATTGAGTATTTTCAGTTACGGGTAATTTTTTTTCATAATCCCGGTAGCCATAACCGCCGGTATATATTACTTTGTTTTTCTCCACTACTGCAATCGTTACACCGGGGGCATTCCATTCTTTAAGAATGCGTAATACAAAAGTATCAAGTCCTTTTAATCTCACTTCAGTTGGCGGCTGGCAGAAAGCAATAAATGAATTTGAAAGAAATAAAAATAGTAATAGTTTTTTCATAAAATGTATAATTTGAATAGTATAAAATATGTAATTGTCTGAAAAAGGAAACAGACCTGTAACTCCGAATTAACCAATCAACCAATTAGCCAATCAACTTTTCACTTCAACGCCTGTTCCAAATCATTAATGATGTCCTGTAAATTTTCAATACCTACATTCATTCGTATCAATCCATCCGTGATGCCATATTTTTCCCGTTCTGCTTTTCCTACTCCGTGATGTGTCATAGAGGCCGGGTGAGATAATAAAGTATCAACCGTTCCGAGAGAAACAGTTCTTACACACATTTGCAATTTATTCATAAAATCAATTCCACCCTGCAAACCGGTTTTTAATTCAAAACTCAGCATAGCTCCGGGGTGCCGCATTTGTTTCATAGCAACAGCATGATCGGG
>JANLSA010000124.1:0-2030 GCA_031362085.1 Bacteroidota bacterium
AATAGTACACTTGTTTTTGGGGAAGCGAATTTACGGATGAATCATCAATTTTCAGTCATTAATTATCAGGTAGTCGATACAGATAGATTGGTTATAATTAAATCCTCTAAATTTGCCACACTCCGTTTCACCTGTAACATAATAATTATACAGAAAGATCTTTATGCCAGAAACCATAATACAAATTGCCCTCCGAACTATTGAGCAGCAAACCCAATCTATTAAAGACCTGGTAGCATATATTAATAATGATTTTGAAAAAGCAGTGAAAGCAATTGCTGATTGCAAAAGCCGCGTAGTTATAAGTGGTATTGGTAAAAGTGCAATCATTGCGCAGAAGATTGTGGCTACTTTAAATTCAACCGGCACGGCTGCTGCATTTTTACATGCTGCCGATGCTATTCATGGCGATCTGGGTTTGGTGCAGCAGGATGATATAATTATTATTATTAGCAAAAGCGGTAACAGCCCCGAAATAAAAGTTTTATTGCCGTTAATAAAAAATTTTGGGAATACAATCATTGCAATGGTGGGAAATACTAAATCTTATCTTGCAAAAAATTGCGATATAATTTTAAATACGACTGTACAACAGGAAGCTTGCCCCAATAATCTGGCACCAACTACAAGTACAACGGCACAACTGGTAATGGGTGATGCACTCGCTGTTTGTTTAATGGAGTTGAAAGGATTTGGTACAGATGATTTTGCAAAATTTCATCCGGGCGGTATGTTAGGTAAAAAACTATACTTAAGAGTGGATGATTTGTATAAGGACAATTTAAAGCCATCTGTAAAGCCAACGCAAAGTTTAAAAGAAGTAATTGTTGAGATGACAGGAAAAAGATTGGGTGCAACAGCCGTTGTGGATGATGAAAATAATTTGTTGGGTGTAATAACCGATGGCGATTTAAGAAGAATGCTGGAAAACGCAGCTACAATTGATAATGTGATTGCGAAAGATTTGATGACCGAAAATCCAAAAACAATAGATGCCAATGAACTGGCAGTTGACGCTTTGGATATGATGCGAAAAAAAGAAATCACTCAATTGGTAGTGACCAAGCAAAATAAATACCTTGGTATTATTCATTTACATGATTTAATAAAAGAAGGATTGATATAAATTGTATCCTCTATGTGGAACTTATGGAAGTAAAGTTTTTTAAACAATAGTAAAATGAAGTCCCCTTTAGGGGATTTAGGGGCATGAACAAACATCAATACGTTGCAATAATGGCTGGCGGAATCGGCACTCGTTTCTGGCCACTGAGCAGGACAGGTTTTCCAAAACAGTTTTTGGATATATTGAATACCGGGCAAACAATGATTCAGCAAACATATAACCGGTTTGCAAAATTCATAGCACCTGAAAATATTTATGTTGTTACACTCAAAGAGTATGTAGAGCTTGTAAAAAAACAATTGCCACATTTGCCACCCGAAAATATAGTGGCTGAACCAAGCCGCAAGAATACTGCCCCTTGTATTGCTTATATTTCTTTTAAGTTATTAAACAAAGATCCCAAAGCATCTTTGATTGTTGCACCAAGCGATCATCTGATACTGGACGAAACAAATTTTATAGATATATGTAAAAAAGGATTGGATTTTGTAAGTCACCTTAATTCTTTTGTTACAATTGGTGTGCAACCCAACTCTCCAAATACGGGCTATGGTTATATTCAGCACAATGGCAAGGAAGCCGTTCCGGGTTTTTTTAAAGTGAAAACTTTTATAGAAAAACCAAACCTGGAAATGGCAAAAACACTTGTAGCCAGTGGTGACTTTTTGTGGAATGCGGGTATTTTCATCTGGAAAGTAGAAAAGATAATTGCTGCTTTTGAAAAACATTTGCCCGAAGTTTATGAATTATTTGCTGCGGAAAAAGAAAAATTTAATACGGAAGAAGAAGCTGCCGCAATTGCGGAAATCTATCCGCAATGCACCAATATTTCTATTGATGTGGCAGTAATGGAAAAATCAGATAATGTATATGTAATACCCGCCGCCTTTGGATGGAGTGACTT
>JANLSA010000130.1:0-5980 GCA_031362085.1 Bacteroidota bacterium
CAATTTTATTGAGCCAGGAGGCTTTGGCAATTGCCCGAAAAATAAATCTAATAGATGGTGTAATTACAGCACTAAATACTCATGCCGCTAATTTGATAGATGCACAATACTATAAAGATGCTTATAAATATAAAATCGAAGAAGATAATTTATTAAAAACAAGATTTAACGGCGACCTAAACAGTAAAATCAGCGAAGCCGAGGCAAAATTTAAAAATGCGGAAACAACACATGAAAAGAGAATGGCTATTTTACAGGCAAAGAAGGAAAAACAAATTTATATCGCAAGTATAATTATTTTACTTGTTGCAGCAGGGTTCGCCTTTTTTTATTCAAACCAAAAAAGAAAATACAGAAGAAGCGTCGAGCAGTTAAAAATGAAACAGCAGGTACAGGAAGAAAAAGAAAGGCTCAGCAGGGATTTACACGACAATCTGGGCTCGCAACTCGCATTACTTTCAAATAGCGTAGAACAACTTGATACAACTAATAAAAAAAACCTGATAGTTGGCGACGAAATTGACAAAGTGAAAAGCACATCCAGACAACTATTACAAACACTGCGGGAAACTATCTGGATTTTAAATAAAGAAGAAGTGCCTGCAGAGGATTTCTTTGATAAGCTGGTTGAATACACTACACGGTACCTGCAATCGTACCCTTCTATTCAGTTTTCTATTGATGAAATTTTTGATGAAGCAAAAACATTAAACTCCAATCATGCTCTTCAGTTGTTCCGTATTTGCCAGGAAGCAATTAATAATGCCTGCAAATATTCGGGTTCAGGAATTTTAATCCTGAAAGGAATTTTATCAAGCGATGAAATGCAGATACTGATTGAAGACCGCGGAATTGGGTTTGACATTTCAGCCATCAATACAAATGGTCATTATGGGTTACAGAATATGAAACAAAGGGCTGCTTCAATCGGCGCTTCGCTGAAAATAAACACTGAACCCGGAAAGGGGACATCAGTTTCAATCAACATTAAAACATAAAAATGCCGCACAGGGGGTATTGAATTCAATTTATACAACTATACTTTTGTAAAATGACTATCGCTATCGTTGACGACAAGCAGTATTTAAGAAATTCACTAAAAGAAAAATTAGCTTCAGTGGAAAATGATATTACTATCGTATTGGAAGCAAACGATGGAACAGATTTTCTTAAACAAATGAAAGCAGTATCAAAAAAACCGGATGTGGTACTCATGGATATTGAGATGAATGAAATGAATGGAATTGAAACTGTAAAGTTAGCAGCCCCACTTTATACAGATGTAAAATTTATCATGCTTACCGTAATTGATGATGAAGAAAAAATATTCAATGCTATTAAAGCCGGTGCACATGGTTATTTGCTGAAAGAAGAAACTGCACAGAATATTATTGAATCTATTTACCAGGTATATGAGGATGAAGGCGCCCCGATGAGCCCGGGGATAGCACGCAAAGCATGGCGATGGCTTACTTCACTAAAAGAACAACCTGCAAATACTGTCGATAAAGTTTCTGAACCAGCAAATGAAACACTTAGTGAACGGGAAAAAGAAATCTTAAAATGCAATATGGAAGGAAAAGAATATGCACAAATTGCTGAACAACTTTTTCTGAGTAAACATACTGTGCGCCAGCACATGAAAAATATATACCGCAAGCTGCATGTAAGCAGTAAAGTGGAAGCCCTGCAAATCAGTTTGAAAAATAAATGGATTTAACCAATCTTATCAGATGAAACAAATTAACCCCGAAGCATTGCGGGGTTTTTTGTTTTATAAAATGCCGCACAGAGGGTATTGCCCATTGGTTTTAATAAAGTGATTTTTATGCAGTAAAGATAAATCATGAAAAAAATAATATTCTTCTTTGTAGTAGTTGTAAATGTTTTTCAACTTGTTTTTGCGCAAACTATAGTTGTGGTTAACAAAGATTATAATCATCCTGATAAGTACGAGGCTGTATTACTTAATGCTGATGGAAAAGTAGTAAGAACAATGAATAAAATTAATAATGAGGATGTTTCAAATTTTTCAGAAGGGGTTTGGATATGCCAGGTTTCTAAAGATGAAAAAAATAGTTTCTTTTTTTATTCCAATTTTTTGAATGAAAAAGGAGAAAAAATGTTAGCAAATGATATTAAAGGATTTGCCTGGGGTTTTTCAGATGGCTACTGTTTAATTACACATAAAGCTGATGATGGATCGGAAACATTTTATTATGTAGATAAATCAGGCAGAGAAGTTTTTAAACCAATTCCCAATGAAATGGGCAGTTTTTATAATGGGGTAACTTGGAAAAAAGGAGATAAAGGAACTGAAGATGAAAACCTTTATGGTTTGATAAACAAAAAAGGTGAATGGATTTTAAAGCCTACATATTTTGAAATTAAGGACTTTGAAAATGGAAAAGCAATAGTTATGACAACCATGTCTGCAGCAGATAGAAGTAGTTCACAAAAGTATGCCTATATAAATACTAAAGGCGAATTGGTAAATTCTTTTAAAGAAAAAAATGAATTCACTGCTATAGATAGTACAGGAAAAGAGTTGTTTTCTAAAAAGTTTTATTCTTCTGAAATTGGAGAGAGGATACAATTGAAAAATATGGTTTTTAAAAATGGATTATGCCCTACCTCAGATGGATATATTAATACCAAAGGCGAAGTGGGTATTCAATTTGCCGACCAAATTAAAGCAGATGCAACTGCATTTAATAATGGATTGGCAAGTTTTAAAATGATACCGAAAAATAGCGACGGATTTAGTTTTAAATACACCGTGATCAACGCTAAAGGAAAAATCATCTGGCAATCGGTTGAAAATAAATTATACCAAAAATTTGAAATTAAAAATCAGTATTTCAGTAACTAAATTTTATTACGCAATGAAAAAACAAACTATACTAATAGTAATATTGGCAACTTTTACTTTTACAATAAAGGCGCAAACAACCGAGCAGATAATAAGTAATTTTAAAACTTTACTTACAGAAGCTGCTTTCGATTTTAAAAATGTAAAAGGAGTGGTTCTTGAAAATGATTCCAGTAATAGAACTGTCTATTATAGCTGTACTAAAACTTTGGGTTCATCATTTGAAGCAATATGTGTCAATTCAAATGACAATACCACCTATTATTCTTCAAAGTTTGAAAATGGATTGAGAGTTCAGGATGAATTAGCCAAGGGAAAAGAAGTACTTCAATCAATATTAGACTTTTTAAAACCTATGTTAGAAAGTGGTAAATACAAAGGAGGGCAATTCACAAAGGGTAAAAAAATAATTGTAGAACTTAAAGACCTTGATGGAAATTACATAGTAGAAACAGAGCAATTAGCTGAATCATCGGGTAATGAAACTTCTCATATAACAATTACAATTTATGGTAAGAGTTGGGGAAAGAAATAAATGATAAAATTCAACTTATTAAAATAAGGAATAGATGAAAAAAACACTACTCTTCTTTGCAGCAATTTTATTCAGCAGAATATTGTTTGCCCAAACAGAAAGCGAAAAGCTAATAAAGAAACTGCAGGATTGCAGCAAGGTTTCTGACTGGAAATGTGTCATTGAAAATGCTAACCAACTAGAAACATTAAACACAGTAAGCTCCGACCAAATTAATTTTACCCTGGCAACTGCTAATTTCGAACTTACAAAATTTGACGATGCAAAATTTTATTTAGCCGCCGCCATTTCTGTTAACCAGCAAAACCCGGAATATTATTATTTAAAGGGTAAATTATTTGCCATTGATGGTGATAGAACAAATGCCGCAGTTTCTTTTTCACAAGCCTTAAAACTACAACCTACTCAAAAAGATTTTCAAACATCTATTGATTATGTAAATGATAAATCAATAACGGAACAGCAATTACGGGAAGTTTTTAGCTGCGAATTTTGCAAAACGGCTTACAAAAATGAAAAACAACGTGAAAAAGATGGAGCTCAAAGTGTAACAAGTCAATATGTTTCATTTAAACCGTATGAAGAATTTAAAAACATACTTCCGTGTAAACTTAATATCGATAAACAACAAAAATCCGGGCAGTCAGCTATTTTCTGGGCAGTATATGAAGATGATATTCGCTTCGTAAACGACCTTATTAAATTAGGTGCAAATCTAAATTTAAAATCAGATGTAGGTTTTACCCCCCTGCTAACCGCCGTAACAAAGAAAGTTGAAAAAACAGAACTGGTAAAAATGCTTTTAGATAATGGTGCTTCACCTTTTGTTTTGGACATTACAAAAAAAGATGCCTTATACTATGCAAATCAAAAAGGGTATACGAGTAGTGCAGCATTAATTACTGAGGCAATTGAGAAAAGCAAACTAGTAAGCCTGGATGAGTTGAAAGAAAGAGCAGAATATTATCTCGTTCATACTGAATATGCAAAAGCAATAAATGATTTTACTGCAGCTTTAAAATTTGGACGCAGTAAGGAAACTTTGTTTACAGAACGGGGAATGTGTTACCGTGAAATGAAAAAATTTGATTTGGCGATTGCGGATTTTACAGAGTCGCTTGTTACATCACCTTATAATGGCGAATTGTATGTACTGCGTGGCTTATGCTATTTAGAAAACGGAAATAAAACTGCAGCTGAAAATGATTTTGTAAAAGCAATTCAATTTAACCCAAAGCTTGCTGAGCCAATTGAAAAAGAAAAAACAAGAATTGCAGCTATCAAATAAAAATAAATATTATAAATACACTTATATGAAAAGAATAGTTTTATTATCTATGCTTGTTATAATTACCCGTATTTCATTTGCCCAGGATGCCCGTTACACCGGAGTTAGAAACAGATGGCCTGGGAAAGAAAACAAAGATTACAGGGAGGCTGAATTTGCCAAATTGGATACACAGTATATGGTAACCGTTGGCACCAGCAAACTCAATGCATCTTTTGATAAAGATGGAATAGAATTAAAAGATAAAGATTTGCGTCTTGTGGGTCTTTTATTCCGGAATAACAAGCTTGAGGTAAGCGAACTGATGGTTATAATCAGAAAAGATGGGGTAATAGTAGATTCATCAAACATTTCTTGCGGACCGAATAATAAATGGAAAGATTTTTATATACACCTAACGGATGTTGTGTCCAGTGAAAACTACCGGATTGATATTTATTCTGCTGTTGACAAAAAATTTCTTGACGACAGGAGATTTTATATCAGAAAATAAATTACTGGCTGTTTAATAATTTACATTCTACGATTTTCAGTGTTTCAATTTTCGGGTTACAATGACCAGTAAGAATTTTCCAAATATCGTAGGTATATTTTTTACCAACAGCAATACTATCTTTTTCAATCATTGCTAAGGGCATCAGTTCTTTTTTTTCCATACTCCATAAAATACTATCCCGGTAAATATTTCCATTTAAATCGTTCACCCGGAAAATAATATCTGCAACCAGGCTGTCTTTCTTTATAATACCAATAACTGTTGCAGGATATATTTTCTTATCGTAAGTACAAGGGCCACCGTCTGGTTCTTCTCCGATATTACTACAGGATGTTATAAATATTGTTATTGAAACATGGAAAAAAAATTTGCCCATTTTTTCCGTAATTCTTCGAAAACTCAAAGTAGTATTTCTATTAATTAAATAAGCGTTCATAAGATAATACGTTGTTTCAAATCGTCGAATTTGAAGATTCAAACAATTATTAGTGATTAAAACTGATTGATGAGACCGGGAGTAAAATTAGTCCAAAAGAGGTATTGTTATGAATTCGCTTCTATTTTAATTTTAGTAAAAATTGTCAACTATGTTAAACAGAAACTTCTTCTTTGATCAAACAAAAATTTCCTTGTTCAACGGAAAATTTAACCAAACGCAAATAGATGGCTTAAATGCTATTTTAAATGAATGGGAAAAAAGTTATTCAAAAAAAGATGACCGATGGCTGGCTTATATGCTTGCCACTACCCATAACGAAAAGGATAGAACTTACAGAGGTATTGAAGAAT
>JANLSA010000147.1:0-10260 GCA_031362085.1 Bacteroidota bacterium
CAACATTTTTACGTATTTCAATAAAACCATCGGTGCCTAAAATGGTTAATCGGCCATCTCCCCAGGTATTTAAACCGTCGGGTGTAAACCAATCATTCCTGATATATCCTAACCCACCATTTCCACTTACCATCACATCGCCGAAGTCTTCAAATTCAGGATACTGAGGAAAATGAATATTACCGGTTTGAGAAGCTACAATTTCAGCTTTGGTAGTTCCTGTAAAAAAAAGATATTGATCAAATTGATGTGAGCCTATATCGGTAAGGATGCCACCATATCGGTTTTTATGAAAGAACCATTCAGGTCTTGATTTTGGAGTCATGCGGTGTGGCCCCATTCCGATGGTTTGAATTACTTTCCCGATTGCACCTTCTTTTACAAGATCACCAGCTTTAACCGTAGCACGATTCTCAAATCGTTCGCTGTACATAATTGAGTAAATACGTTTGGTTTCTTTTTGCACCCGACGCACCTCTTCCAATTGTTTCAAAGAAATGATTCCCGGTTTATCCACCAAATAATCTTTGCCATGTTGCATAACCCGAATACCCAAAGGTGCCCGTTCATCTGGTATACCGGAACTTAATATGACTTGAATTGATTTATCTTCCAGGATTTCTTTTTCACTGGCCGCAAGCTTTACTTCCGGAAATTGTTTCGTGAATGCAGCAATTAAATCTGGCTCTTTTGCATAGAGAGAAATCAATTCGCCACCGCCCCGTTTAACCGCTTCAGTCATTGAGTAAATATGGGAATGGTTAATATTGATGACTGAAAATCTTATTCTAATTGGTGCTGTATCTTCATTTATTTGAACCGGCAATTCTGCATTCGCTTTACTGGTAAGACCGGAAAAAATAGTAATACCCGAAGCAGCAGCAGTAAGCTTAATAAAATTACGTCGGTTTGGTTTTTGTTCTTTCATGTTTTTTATAATAATTAAAAGATGTGTGACTGAATAAAATCATTCTACAATCATTTCCACTTTTTTAATATCCTTTACCAAAACCCGTATCTCTTTCTTTTTTTTAATAAATACCAAAGCACTGTCTACCTGATTTTGAATAACTCCCTGAATAATTACTTTGTCATCAAGCCCAATTACTTTTAACGGCGTTTTATGTTCTATAAAATATGTATATGCTGATTTATTATAATTTGTTACCACTGTATTGTTAGTTACACCGCTTCCTTTTATTGTGGTGATTAGAATGACACCTGCAGCACCCTGTGCACCATAAGCAGTAGTAGAGGCTGCATCTTTTAAAACACTGATTGATTCTACATCCTGAGGATTGATATTGCCTATATCTCCGGCGAAAATTGATCCATCAATAACAAAAAGCGGTTGCTTTTGATTTTTCAAACTTCCGGTTCCTCTTATAATTACTGTTCCTCCGCTTCTGTCGTTAGTAATGGTAACTTCCAGGCCCGGTACATCGCGGAGCATTTCATAAATTGTTTTATAAGTTCCCTGTGTTACTTTATTTGATCCGACCTGAGCAGCTGAATTTTTTGAAATTAAGAGTAAATAAAAACAACATGATAATAAGACAACCGGTTTTATCTTTCTCATAATAATTATTTTTTAGCACTTAATTTTTGCGCCATTGTAGTCGTATAATATTTTGCAAGCATATTGGGCACTTCCCAGGAAGGCATGTTGTGATGCAATAAATAGTCCAGGTATTTTTCTGTCACCCTGGCAAAATGTGATTCATGCCCTTCTTTAAATGATTCCGGTATTATTACTTCCCAACCCGTTTCATTTTTTTTCAATGAAACACCTTTGTATTGCAGATTAATTTTTTCAACTGCTTTCAATATTTCTTTTTCAAAATCAACCGTGTTTGTAAGAGGTTCAATATATAAAGTAGGTTTGAAATTTTGTTCTGCTCCCTGGCGAATAACAAGATTTGCTTTTGTGCCACGCATAATCGAATAATGTGTATCGCCTGCACCATCCGGCGCCTTGTAGTTCCATTGTACAGATACTTTTGCATGAACGCCTTTAAGAGTATAATTAATCTCTCCGTTACATAGAATTGAAATTTCATTCTTACTGTTAGTATACTTCTGTAAATAGCCTGGTATGTCAGCCACTTTAGTAAGCTCAGTAAATCGTTCTTTTGTTATTACTGTGGGCCAGCTTCTTGCATTCATTATTTTTATATCCTGTAAATAGTTCAATGTTTTACCAGGAAAACATTCCCATTGCACAAGGTCTACCAGGTGAGTAGTTACATCTACAATACCCTCTCCTTCCTGTTCTACATCCAGAAACCACGCAGGCCGTGTTAATACTGCTCCGGAAATATATTTATAAAAATTGTGAACACTTTCTTTTGTAACAGCCGGTTCAGCTGCGGTTCCTTTTTGCAATACCCCGAATAAATTGGACTGCATAGATAAAGCTCTTTGCAAAATTGTAGTTATCTCATACCGCTCAGTCATGATATCGTACAATAACAGTTTGTTTTTTTTTGCTGTTGCAAATGCCTTTTTTAATTGTACAAACCCTTTTTCATTTATTACCATTGGCTTATCTGCAAATACATTAAACCCCGATTGAACTGCTTTTAATATATAATCCGTTTTAAGTTGATTATTCCCAGCAAGTACAACAACATTGCCCTTTTTTTCCTGTACCATTTTTAACAGGTAATCATCGCCTTCATAAACTTTTTCATTCCAATGAGTGGGTGAAGTGGAGTTATTATTATATCCTTTGATTCTACCAAGATGCAGATCAAGATCTGTCCCCTTTTTTGCATATACATATACGGTGGAATCAACTTGCGGGTACATTGATTTCTGTAACAATGCTGCATGAAAATGACCGGGATCCAGTGTTATTAATTTTACAGGCTGCTGACAATAACTGTTAAGCATAATCAATAATGCTCCGGATAAAAAACAATTTTTATACATTATAATACTTGAAATATTTTTAAGCTAATCCTTTTATTTCATAAGGCCAGCGATGCGTCCTGTTCAACATGCTATTTGCTTCATCATCGTTAATAAACCGTTCATTCATCGGATCCCAATACAGCTTTCTTTTTAATTTCATTACCACATGATGAACCAAACAGGTAGAGCAGGATCGATGGCCTACTTCAACCGGTGAGATAGGTTGTTGACGGGTCCTGATACAATCCAGCCAGTTACCATGTTGCTCTACGCTTTTGTATAAATTAATTTCATTTTCACCGATTACTGATGTAATTATTTTATCATTACTTGCAGTTAATGCTTTTGTATTTGCATTGCTTACAACCGGATCGCTGGCACTTGCTCTGTAGTTACCCCGAGTAACAAATATCCATCCTTCAGTTCCTTCAAACTTGATACCATTGGGTAGTTCATTACTGATTATCATCTTTACGCCATTCGCATACAAGCCTTCTGTCTGAAATAAACCATGTACATTCCATAATCCTTTTTTAGGAAAATCAGCTCTGCCAGAAATTTCAACAGGTCCGGTATATTCTGTATCCATTGCCCAATGTGCACAATCAACATGATGGGCTCCCCATCCGGTTATCATACCAGCGCCAAACTGTTCACAGCGTAACCAACCCGGTCTGCTGTAATCATTTTGTGGATGCACTCTTTTTTCCGTGTAATAAACATAAGGAGTAGAGCCTAACCATGCATCGTAATTTAAATTAGCTGGTATTGGCATTTCAGGTTCTTCTTCCCCACCCGGATCACCCGGCAAACCAACATATACATTTTTTAATTTCCCAATTCTTCCATTACGAACCAACTCTGCTGCATACCGGAATTGTGTTGATGATCTTTGCTGACTTCCTATTTGTAAAATTCTTCCGGTACGATGTACGGCATTGCTTAAAGCCCGGCCATCGGCAATAGTTAATGAAGCCGGTTTTTGCAGATACACATCTTTTCCAGCTTCCACTGCATGAATACCCAGGTACGCATGTGAATGGTCGGGAGTACTTATTAATACCGCATCAATATCTTTATTTAAAAGTAATTCCCGATGGTCCCCATACATAGTAACACCATCATAAGGCTTTCCTTCTTTCTTACCATAATAATCATTTACATATTTTTTCCCATCAGCAAGACGTTTGCTGTCAAGATCACAAACTGCAATAATTCTTGCATGATCATACTTGAGTGTTTCGGCCATATCATGATCCCGAGAAATTCTTCCAACACCGATTGCCCCAATATTAATCCGGTTACTGGGTGCATTTTTTCCAAAAACAGACGAAGGAACAATAGTCGGAAGCCCGGCACTTACTAGTGAAGCAGCAATACTTCCCTGAAAAGTTGTTTTAACAAAATCTCTCCGGTTGAAAGTTTTTCTTTTTGACATAATGATTAGTTTTTAAGTGAGTCGTCTTTTGCTGTGGCATGTGCATTTAAATAATTGATGCCTTTATATTGGTTAGCTATATATAGTATTCCTTGTAGTAAATGATTTTTATAAACCGGGTCCTGATAACTTTCTTTACTATGGCCAAGTGTAGTTATCCAGATATTTCCACCTTCAAAATGCTGATACCATACAGCAGGATAATAATCTTCAAATGATCCCTTGTTTTTATTTATAAGTTCCACCTGTTCGGTTTGTAAGGAACTGAGGTCGTGTACCATTAAAACTTTAATGCCAGGGTATAACTCTTTTCCGAAATAACATTCATCTTCTCTTTCCCATTTAGAAGGAACATTTTTCATGGAAGGATGTGAAGGATCAATATTCTTTACAGTGAATTTCTGAAATTTTGCATGCCATGAAAATGTTTCACCGAGCATCATTTTGAACCATTTCCAGTTTCTTTCTGTGCCGGTAACAGAATGTACTCCTACAAAACCACCGCCTGCTTCTATATACCTCCTGAATGCCACCCGCTGATCATCTGTATCAAATACGTCATTATTGGTACTGGTAAAAATTAACAGGGTATACTTTTTCAAATTAGTTTCTGTAAAAACAGCCGGGTCACTTGAAGTATCTACTTTAAAATTATTTGCTAATCCCAACTCTTGTATACTTGCTACCGCTGATGCAATATTATCATGAACATACCCCTTTCCATTCTTTGTATATACCAGTACAAGGCTGTTTTTAAAATTACCGTCTGCATTCAAGACAACACTAGTATGGCGGTTACCCTTATCATTTGGTTCTGGAAAAGTAAAGCTTGAAAATAATAAAGTTATTGCCAACAGTAAATGCAGTGGTTTCATTTTTTTCATTTTAAATAATTAAAACCGAATAAATTCTATTCTCTGTTCTGTTTGAATAAATGTTGTAAACAGCGATTGATTTAAAAACCGATACTATTGCCACCATCTACCGGTAACACAACACCGGTAACATATTTTGCTCCATCACTTGCCAAATACATTGCGGCAGCACCAATATCTTCCGGCTGACCCATATGTCCCATGGGTGTACGGTTAAAAACTTTTGCTTTACGTTCGGGGTCACTGTTCAGTGCTTTTTCAGTCATAGCCGAATAAATAAAACCCGGGGCAATTGCATTAACCCGAATCCCTTTCGGTGAAAGTTCAACAGCCATAGCTCTTGTCATTCCATCAATTGCCGTTTTACTTGCACTATAGGCAATTACTTTTGGTAATCCATATTGTGCCGCCATTGAACTGATATTGATAATGCAACCTGAATTTTTTGTAAGCATAAATTTTACGACTTCGCGGCTCATGCTGAACACTGAACATAAATTGGTGGTGATTACTTTTTGAAAGTCTTCATCCGTTACATCCGGAATTTCTTTTTTCATATTAATTCCAGCATTATTTACCAGGATATCAATTTGTCCAAACTCGCTGATGATAGTTGAAACTAATCCCGGTATAGAAGAAAGATTGGATAAGTCACAGGTTTTATAAAAACATCTTTCGCCCAATTCTTCCTTTGCAACTTTTAATTTTTCTTCATCCCTTCCAACAATAACTGTTTGAATTCCGTTTTGTGTAAATTCTTTTGCAATGGCAAATCCCAATCCAGATCCACCTCCGGTTACAATTGCTACTTTTTTGTTTTGTGTGTTCATCTTTCGTTTTTTAAAATCTGTTTATTTTTTTCTAAGTGATGATTGCCGGATGATTAATTCAGAATCAATTACTATTGAATCAGTACGCATTCTTTCAGAAACTCCGGTGAGTTTATCAATCAGACTTTTTGCTGCTACTTCACCCATATTAATACCCGGATAATTTATAGTAGTAAGATTGGGTTCTACAATTTTACTGATAACATCATTGTTAAAACCAACAAACGCTATATCGTAGGGTATTTTTATGCCCTGTTCTTTAAGTGTTCTGATGCAAACAGCAGCCATGAAATCACTGGTACAAAATACTCCATCAGGCATCGGATTCATTTTCATTATCTGGTGAGCTGAATCAATTGCTGCTTGTTCTGATAGTTTATTAATAATTAACCAGTCACTTTCAAAATGAATATTATTATCGAATAAGGCATCGCTATATCCCTTATTGCGGTCGCCATAAACATTTCTTTTCAGGTTGGAAGTCATCATAACAATTTTTTTACACCCCTGGTCAATTAGATGCTGTGTTGCTTTATACCCAGCTTTATAATTATCAATAATTACTTTTGTAGTATGATTAAGGTCTTCTACCCTGTCAAATAAAATAACGGGAATGCCTTTTTTAATAAATGGCGTAAAATGATTCAGGTTGGCTGTGTCAAAAGATAATGAAGCAATTAGACCATCCACTCTTTTATGAAAAAGATTTAAGGCGTTTGCATTTTCTTTTACGGAACTTTCACCCGAGTAAGCAATAATAATATCATAGCCTGCCTGGGTAGTAACTGTTTCTATACCCGACAATACAGAGGCAATAAAACTACTATTCAACTCATGTACCATTACACCGATGGTATGTGTTTTTTGTTTCCGAAGGTTGCTTGCGAAGGAGTTATGCCGGTAGCCAAGTTCTTTTGCTTTATCCTGAATTTTCTTTTTAGTAATCTTATTTACATTTTTATTATCTTTTAAAGCACGGCTTATAGTTGCTGGAGACAATTTGAGTTTTTTCGCAATATCATAGATGGTTATTTCTTTTGTCATGAGCTGCGTAGGCAATTTTTTGAATGTCTATTCAAAAATATTTTTTTTGCAATCGGTTGCAATTTAAATTTATTTTTATACATTAGCCAAAGATTTATTTATATAAGAAGATTTTTTTTTAAATAGTAACGACCCTATTGCTATTTTTTTGCAACCAATTACAGAATCGATTCCATCCTCTGAAAAATTTCTTTTAATACAACTAAACGCTG
This sequence comes from Bacteroidota bacterium, assembly GCA_031362085.1. Lineage (GTDB taxonomy): Bacteria > Bacteroidota > Bacteroidia > Chitinophagales > Chitinophagaceae > VBAR01. The sequence continues at coordinate 7,316 of JANLSA010000147.1, forward strand.
CTGGCATGAAAAATTCGATTGCTTTATATAGAGCATTGATGAATTATATTATCATCATTTACCAATTAAAAATTATTTTAAAAAGATTACTTATCAGAAATGCTATGTGATCTTTTTTATTTTATAAACGATGTACAATTCTCAATAATTAATAACAAATACGCTGTATGAAAAAAAAATCAATTGCAATTTGGAAAACAAAAAAGATTGTTTACCTGCTGGTATCTATCTTTTTATTTGGTTGCATTTTTGCACCAACAGTTCAGGCTCAACAAGGGGGCATGACCATTTCGGGAAAATTAATTGATGCAAAAAATGCACCCGTGGAAGGGGTGAATGTGACAATTAAGGGCTCAAAAAAAGGCGTTATTACTGATGCGAAAGGAGCATTTACAATTAAAAATGTTCCTGAGAATGGAAAACTGGTTTTTAGTTCAGTAGGATTTTTAGCCAAAGAAGTTGCTATACAAAATAGTCAATTTTTAAACGTTGTCTTAACTGAACAAGTTTCTGATTTAGGTGAAGTAGTTGTAACGGGTTATGGTACTTCTAAGAAAAAAGATTTGACAGGAGCTGTTACCCAGGTAAAAGCCTCCCGATTTGAGAATGAAAATCCAAGATCTGTACAAGATATGTTACGGGGTAATGCTCCCGGTCTGGATGTTGGTTGGGATCCTAGTACCAAAGGTCAGAGTGGGAGCCTGCAGATTAGAGGTAAAGGTACCTTAACAGCCAGTTCATCCCCATTGATTGTATTGGATGGAATAATATATCCTGGAACAATAGCCGATATTAATCCCAATGATATTGCTACCATCGACATCTTAAAAGATGCCAGTTCAGCTGCTGTATTCGGTGCAAGATCTGCCAATGGTGTTGTACTTATTACTACCAAAAAAGGTAAACCAGGTAAACCGGTAATTACATTTAACAGTAATATTGGTATGAATAAACTGGTAAATCAACCTCATTTATTAAATGCTACTGAGTTTTTACAATTTCGTGCAGATGCCATGTGGGCTAAAGCCAGTTTTGATTCTATTACTAAACCGGGCATCCAATATTTATATACCAACCCAAACAACTTACCATCAAATTTTACATTGGCACAATGGTTAGCGCTGGATGGATCCACAGGACTTAATGATACCAATGTATGGTTTCAACGTACTTTGTTTAAACCTATTGAATTGGCAAATTACAAAGCAGGAAAATCTCTTGACTGGGAAAAATTGATCTATAATGACAAAGCATTACAACATGATCATACGGTAAGTATTGCACAAAGAAAAGATGATTATAATTATTATTTTTCATTGGGTTATTTAACCAATGAAGGATTAACCGTTGGTGATAAATATACAACGTATCGTACCCGCTTTAATTTAGAAGCAAGAGCCGCCGAGTTTTTAACTGTGGGTTTGAATTTTCAATATTCTAACAGAGATGAAAGCTCTGTACCTGTCCGATTTGGTGATATTGCTTCTACTACTCCCTGGGGATCTTTTTATGCAGCCGATGGGGTAACAATAAGACAAAGCCCCAATGATGATCCGGGTTCCAATACTCATCCATTTTTAGACCAGGCATATATAAAGCGACTATATAAATATGATGATTTTTTTGGCAGTATTTATTTAAAAGGAAATTTGCCTTTTGGATTCTCATACTCAGTTAATTTTTCTCCGAGATATGATGTATTACGTGAATACCAACACCAGTCTTCTAAAAAACCAGATATAGCATCAAGAAAAGGCGTAGTGAACAGAAGAAATCAAACCGTTTATTCATGGCAATTGGATAATATCCTGCGCTGGAATAAAAAATTTGGCAAGCATGCAATAGAAGCTACGTTCCTGGTTAACGCAGAAAAATTCCAATCCTGGAATACCAATATTCAGGCAGAGAATTTTGCACCCAGTGACAACTTAGGTTATAATGGTATTCAATTCGCTACACTACCTCCAATCATTTCCAGTGATGACCAATATGAAACCGGAGATGCCTTGATGGCGAGGGTTACTTATAATTACAACCAACGTTATTTTTTGACCGCAACTACCCGTAGAGATGGCTATTCAGCATTTGGACAACAAAACCCAAGAGCTACTTTCCCTTCAATGGCATTTGCGTGGTCAATGAGTGAAGAAAATTTTATGAAAAATGCTTCAAGATGGCTGGATTATGCCAAGCTTAGAATTTCGTACGGCGAAAACGGCAACAGACAAATTGGACGTTATGCTGCCTTGTCTAATTTAAGTGCCGGCACTTATGAGTTTATAACTTCAGGCGGTGCCCGTTATAATACGTCTTATGTGGCCGGAACTAATTTATCAAACCCTAATTTGAAATGGGAAAGAAACAGCTCCACAAATTTTGGGTTGGATTATTCTATTTTGAAAGGTAAAGTAAGTGGTTCATTTGATATTTATAACCGAACTACTAAGGATTTGCTGGTAAACCGTTCATTACCTACCGTTACTGGATTTAGTAGTATTTTGGTAAACCTCGGTGAAGTAGGAAACAAAGGATTTGAATTTAGTGTGAATACGCTAAATCTTCAAATAAAGAATTTTTCATGGAATACTTCTTTTGGATTTTGGACAAACAAAAATAAAATTATTCATTTATACGGAGCTACGCCTGATTATGATCCTATAACAGGAAAGGAAATTGGCAGGTCAGAAAAAGATGATGTAAACAATGGCTGGTTTATAGGAAAATCCATTTCTGCTATTTACGATTATCCAATTCAAGGTGTTTGGCAAACTGTAGATAAGGCTATGGCAACATCTTATGGATTTCAACCCGGTGATATGCGTTTGACAGATGGAAATGGAGATGGTAAATTTACAATTGCTGATAAAAGATTTATTGGTCAGAGCACTCCTAAATATTCATGGAATATGAGAAACGAATTTAAAATTTATAAAAATTTCGATTTC
>JANLSA010000200.1:0-1766 GCA_031362085.1 Bacteroidota bacterium
CATTAATTTGAAAAGATTTCTTCAGGACTCAATCATTAGCCCATAACCGTGCCATGATTTTTTTTTGCTTTCAGGAAGCTGCTTTTTTTAATAAACTTCGAAGGCTATTTATTGATTGATAGATGATAACAACGTTACAAACGTGGATAAAAAATACCTAACAGTGGAGATACAAGGAAATATAATAAACCAGGCGGGTTATTTATTTTTTATGCAGCATAAACAAAATAAAGCGTCTTTACAGAAATAGTTATTGCTTTAAACTATCAGTTACTTTTTTTACCGGGATTACTAACCGGGCAGCTTTTATAGAGTCAGCGGTATTTTTAATTCTCTTTTTTTCCAGTTCTTTTTTTAAGTCAGCTGCTTTTTTATCTTCTGCCTTTTTCTTTTTCTTGAAAAACCCTTTTAATAAAAAATTGCTTTTTGCAGCTTCCATATTTTCGTTTAACCCTTTTGTTGCGCCTTGTATATTTATCATAGTTGAATCGAGGGCATTGCCCAACGCTCCATCATTAAGGTTGGTAGTGAAGTTTGCAAATTGATTCGAAGCAGTTTGCAGGTTTACGAGAGTGCCTTTGAGGCTATTGGAAAAACCTTCATCACTGATCAGTTTTGATAAAGCGCCATTCCCGTTATTCATTTTTGTTGTAAACTCCGCAAGCTGTGCTGTTATAATACCGGCATTATCAACGCTGGTTTTTGCACTCAGCATTACATCTTCCATTTCAATCGCATTTTTTGTAAGAATGAGATCATCGTTTTTTACGGCGCTTTTATCTGCGGTTCCGGGAGAAATAGTTAATACTTTATCACCCATCAGGCCATCTGAGCCAATACTTGCCCGGGCATCTGTTTTAATAAACTCCTGGTATTTTTTTCTTATCACCAGTTCTACCATTACAGAAGTGTCAGTCAGCAATTCCACATCATATACATTGCCGATATTGATACCGGAAAATCGGACATTGTTTCCCATTTTCAGACCACTCACTGTTTTGAACTTAGCTTTTAAATGAAAAGTATTACCGAATATATTTTTTTGTTTGCCAACAAAATAGATTGTTGAAACAAACAAACCCAATCCCAGTATTACGAAAATCCCCAATTTCCATGAAGAGCCGGATTTTTTTTGCATAAAATATTTTTTTAATAATTGATTAAATAAAAAATGAACGCACCCATTCGTTATCGCTTTTTTCCAAATCTGAATAACTGCCTTCTGCTTCTATCACACCATCTTTCAAAATCACTAACCTGTCGCCGGTCAATTTTGCGCAGGCCATATCATGTGTAATAATGATAGAAGTGGTTTTATCTTTTTTTTGAATGCTTAGTATCAATTCGCTTATCTCCCGGGAAGTGATAGTATCTAAACCTGTCGTTGGTTCGTCATATAATATGATCTCCGGGTGTAAAATAAGTGTTCGTGCCAGCCCGATTCTTTTACGCATACCGCCTGATAGTTCTGACGGCATTTTGTCAATGGCTTCTTTTAATCCTACACTTTCCAGCACTGCTTCTATTGAATCTTTTATTTCCTGCTTTGTTATTTTTTTTGAAAGACGTTTTAATGGAAAGGAAAGATTTTCTCTTACTGTCATTGAATCGTATAATGCAGAATTTTGAAACAGGAAACCAATTCTAACTCTTAGGGCATTCAGTTGCCGGTAATTTAATTGAGTAATATCTGTATCAAACACTTTCAATTCACCTCTATCAGCTTCCACCAAACCCACCAGGCATTTTATCAATACAGATTTTCC
>JANLSA010000216.1:0-4574 GCA_031362085.1 Bacteroidota bacterium
TCATTCTCTCTTTTAATAGCTTCTCTTTCTATTTCCAACTGACGAATTTGTCTTTCCAACGTATCTAGTTCCTCGGGCATACTGTTCATTTCTAATCTCAGCTTCGCTGCACTTTCATCAATCAGGTCAATGGCTTTATCAGGAAGAAACCGATCGGTAATATAACGGCTGCTTAATTCTACCGCAGCTATGATGGCTTCATCTTTTATACGGACATGGTGGTGTGTTTCATACCTGTCTTTCAATCCCCGTAAAATAGAAATAGCATCTTCTATTGAAGGTTCATCAATCATTATTTTTTGGAAACGTCTTTCCAAGGCTTTATCTTTTTCAAAAAATTTCTGATACTCACTTAATGTAGTTGCACCGATTGCCCTTAATTCGCCTCTTGCCAATGCAGGTTTTAAAATATTGGCTGCATCCATTGCACCTTCCCCACCACCTGCACCTACCAGTGTATGAATCTCATCAATGAATAGAATAATTTCGCCATCACTTGTACTTACTTCTTTTATTACTGCTTTTAATCGTTCTTCAAACTCACCTTTGTATTTTGCACCGGCTATTAACAAGCCCATATCCAAGGCATAAATAATTTTTGATTTTAAATTCTCCGGTACGTCGCCATTTACAATACGCATAGCAAGCCCTTCGGCAATTGCTGTTTTTCCCACACCCGGTTCACCAACTAAAATTGGATTGTTTTTAGAGCGACGGCTCAGGATATGTAATGTTCTTCTTATCTCTTCATCCCGGCCAATAACCGGATCGAGTTTTCCGTTTCTTGCCAATTCATTTAAGTTCTTTGCATATTTGTTCAATGCATTGTACTCCTGACTTTGCGTTTGCGATGTTACGGTTTCACCTTTTCGTAAATCTTTAATCGCTGTTACCAACCCTTTTTCTGTAAGCCCTGAATTTTTCAACAATTTTGCTGCATTATCATTGCCTTGTACAATGGCTAGTAATAAATGTTCGGGAGTTACAAACTCATCATTAAATTGTTTTAGTACGGCACCTGCACGCAACAATACATTATTTGCATCGCGGCTTACCTGTTGAGCAGCATCACCATTTGTAGTTGGTAATTTAGCAATGAGTTCATCTAATTTACTGTCAACAATATTTACCGTAACATTATTTTTCTTTAATAAATAATCAACAGTTGAATCCTGCTGTTCGAGCAATGCTTTTAACAAATGTTCCGTCTCAATATTTGGATTTTTTGCATTGAAAGCAAATTGCTGTGCCGATTGAAATGCTTCGGCGGCTTTTATAGTAAGATTTCCTAAATTCATATAAATAGTTAATAATTAAAAATTAATAGTTTATCAGCAATTAAAAATTCTTTTCTTTGAGGATAATTTTTAGCTGATAACTTTTCACTATTATCTCAAATAACAATCCATCCCGAGGTTTCGGGAATAATTCAGAAACTATGTCACTTAAAGTTACGATGAACTGCCTGAAAAGCATATTAATTACAGGTCACCTGCTATTCTATCAGCCTGTATCAGCACAACAAAATTTTACCAGCCTTACAGATATACTACAGCAAAAACAGCAATTGCTGGGAAAAGACCTGGTGATGATGGTAGCAAATAAAGACACGATTGTTTACAAAAAGGAAATGGGTGAGTTTAAAAGTAAAACGGCAGCACCTATTGCAAGTGCTAGTAAATGGCTTACTGCAGCCTTAGTAATGATTTTGGTAGATGAAGGAAAAATTTCATTGGATGATAATGTGGTGAATTATATTCCTGAGTTTGGAAAATATTTTAAATCATATATCACAATCCGGCAATGCCTTAGCCATAAGACAGGTATAAAAGAGGAAGGTGGCCTCTTAAAAAATTTGCTGCAGCGAAGAAAATATTCCTCGCTGGAAGAAGAAGTAAATGCGATTGCTGCCCGGGAAATACAGGCAAAGCCCGGAACTGAATTCCGTTATAATGGTATGGGATTAAATATAGCCGGACGGATACTGGAAGTGGTTACCAAAAAAAAATTTGACCAACTTATAAAAATAAAACTGTTTGCGCCAATCGGTATGCGGCAAACCAGCTTTACCAATATTGATATGGGTGCTGTAAACCCAAGCGGTGGTGCCAAATCAACTGCAGATGATTATATGAAATTTCTTACGATGCTGCTAAACAAAGGAAATTATAAAGGCAAACAAATTATATCAGAAGAATCAGTTGAAGCAATGCTTCAGCTACAAACAAACCTGGATGAGATACATAGTGCACCTAAAGCTGCTGAAGGTTTTAATTATGCTTCCGGTAGCTGGGTAATTGAAGAAAAAGGAAACTCCCTAAAATCCCAAGAAGGGGGAAAAGTTGCAACTGCATTGGCATGCCCGGGTTTGTTTGGCACCTGGCCTATGATCGATTTTTGCAGAGGATATGCCTATATTGTTTTTGTAAAAAATTTATTGGGTGAAGAAAGAGCCGGAGCTCATCTTGAAATAAAAGCAGTAGTGGATGAACAGTTTAAAAATACCTGTCAATAAAAAAATAAACTTTATTTTAGTCCTAATTTTAATAAAAAATAAAAACAATGATAAAATATATTTCAAGTGGAATGTTATTTCTCTTTCTAAGTTCAGTTTCAATTTATGCTCAACAAATAAAAATAGATGTGCAAAAAGGAAACAAATTTATAGTGGAAACAACTACGACAACAACCAGCTCAGCACAAGTAATGGGGCAAACTATGGAGAACAATGCTGATTCAAAAAGCACTACACTATATGAAGTGCTTGCTGTAAAATCGGATGGTTATGATTTACAATCCACCCTCACGAAAACGAAAATGGATCTTTCAATGATGGGACAAAGTATGAATTTTGACAGCGACAAAAAAGATAATAAGGGGCCGCTTGCAAAAGAACTGAATAATTTAATAAACAAAGTCAGAGGTATTTCTATCAATAATAAAGGCGAAATTATACGCCAGGATAAGAACGAAGCGTCCAGTTTAAACATGTTGCAACCTAACAGTATAGAAAACCAGATTGCTACTGAAATATTTATTCCGGCATTACTAAATAAAGAATTGAAAGCAGGAACTCGTTTCGCTGATTCATCAAATCTGATAACTGAAAAACAAAGTTCTAAAGATTCCGGAACTTATACAATCACCGGTATTAATAATGGCATTGCAAACATAACTTACTCAGGCAACCAGTTAACAACGGGTGTAATGGAGCAAATGGGAATGGAAATGAAAACCAATAGTAAAAATACAGTGACAAAAGAAATGTGGGTAGATGTAAAAACCGGAATTGTGTTAATGCAAACCTCAACTGTAGATGCAGCAACCAATATTGACGCGGGTGGAATGGTAATACCTTCAACAATTAAAACAATCACTACAATAAATATAACCCGATCTGTAAATTAGAATGAAGAAAGTAAATAATTTTAATATATTATTTCTTACTCTTCCACTGGCTCATTCATTTTTATCACTTTAGTAAGATTCTCTTTCCAACTCTGATAAAGATCATCGTATATACTTTGCTGAAGCGGTTCATTTTTTTCTGTAGGTTTCATTTTGGAAAATGCATCTGCAATTTTTGAAAAAATATTTGAACCAACGCCTGCACCCAATGCAGCACCGATACTTCCATCCGTATTGTAAAGTTCAATTGGAATATCCAAAACATTTACCAATGCTTTTCTAAACACTTTACTTAAAAACAAGTTTGCTTTACCGGCACGAATTACGGTTGGTTCTATTCCATTCTTTCGCATAATATCCAACCCATACCGGAATGCAAAAGCAATACCTTCCTGCCCGGCACGATATAGATGTGCTGGTGTATGGAGATTCCAATCCAAATTTAAAATATGAGCACCTACCAATTTATTATTCAACATTCTTTCTGCACCGTTTGCAAATGGAATAACAGAAACACCTTCGCTACCGGGCCGGATTTTAGAAGCCTCATCATTCAATGCATTATAATCGCTGCTGGATCCAACCCCATTTTTTAACCATCGGTTGGTAATGCCGCAGCCATTAATGCAAAGCAATACACCGATTCTGTTTTTTTCTTCCGTGTGATTTACATGAGCAAAACTGTTAATGCGGGATTGCTTATCATAATTCAACTGATCGCTTACGCCATATATCACACCACTGGTACCCGCAGTAGCAGCCACCTCACCGGGCTCCAGTACATTTAATGAAAGTGCATTGTTCGGTTGATCTCCTGCTTTGTAAGAAACCGGAATGCCCGGGGTTAATGATAAAGATTCAGCAATTTCTTTTTTCAGTGATCCATGATTTCCAAATACTGGTTGAATAGCAGGGATGATACTTTTATCAAAACCAAAATATTCAAATACATCCTTACTCAATTTATTTTTTTTAAAATCCCAGAAAATACCTTCGCTTAATGCAGAAATGGTAGTTGTTACTTCTCCGGTTAATTGCATGGCAATAAAATCGCCGGGTAGCATTATCTTATCTATTTTTTCATATAGTGAAGGTTCATTATCTTTTACCCAGGCCAATTTTGATGCTGTAAAATTTCCCGGTGAGTTGAGTAATCTTGATAACGA
>JANLSA010000244.1:0-1823 GCA_031362085.1 Bacteroidota bacterium
TGAAATTGACGGCCCTGCAAAATTGTACAGGTTTTATACTTTAAAATTTAGAAAAAACACCTTCGTAAACAATCCTGATCTGCCTTACTATTTCGGGAAAATGAAACATTACTTTGTCATTACAAATCCTGCCGGGAAACAGTTGTCAACAAAAGGCCGGACAATTCAAGGATGCGTAAACAATTTATTTTATGACAACAAAGCACTAATGGCAAAAGTGCGAGATAAGGGTGTCAATGCAATTACCTTACCCGCCACCGTTAACAGTTACAATGAATGGTACCTAAATAAAAAATAACTGAATGAAATTTACTTTTTCCTTTCAATAATTTCCGTTTCCTTCATTATAATTTTCCCATCAACTGTATCAACAGAAGATTCACGAATTACACCCGGTTCATCATCCATTTTCATTCTCTTCTTCATCATCTTTCCGTCCATACAGCAATCATCCATGCCTTGCATATTGCAATGATCGGTGCAATCCATTTCGGCACAGCAGCAGGAATTGTTCTTGCCGCCATGACCCATCGATTTACCCATCATTTTCTGCTGATGCATACCGGAACCACATTCTGTGTCGGAACACATTTTACGGTGCCAAACTTTCGAGCATCCTCTTGCAAGTTGAAATACCAATAAACCTGCCGCAACCAACAAAACCAGGTAGGCCGTCCATTTAAACAGCGGGCCCAGATTTTCGGCCTTTACTTTGGCAAGGAAGTAGAGGGTGCACAATATGACGAGAAGAATAACGGCGATAGAAATGATAGGCATGGGTATTTTATTTAATTGATGTACGTGTAAAATTAGAAAGAATTGGGTCAATAACCAAATCAGGTTAAGTCACATCTGTCTATTTTGAGTAGTGCAGCTGAACGAGTCCCGATGAAAATGACTTTGTCTGATTCAGCTTAAGTTTTACTACCCCGCTATCATCCCCAAACAACCTAACTCCTGAACCAAGAATAACCGGAATGATTGATATGATATCACTAGCGTTGCGTTAATAGTAATTGAATTTCAATTGATTGGAATATTGTTCTTTGATTTCTTGGAGTTTGTTATCTGAAAAAACATTAAATAGAGGCGTTTTTTCAAATGGACATATGCTAATGTATTGAAGTATTTCATACAGGGTGTTGGTTATTTTAAGTTTCTTTTTTGCGATGGCTACCATCACATAAACAGAGATTGCAACCCAAATTTGAATACGAACAGCATTCTCACTATGACCCCAGAAGGATTTTATTTTGAGGTTTTGTTTTATCCATTTGAAGAATATTTCTACATACCATCTATGTTTGTAAAGTTGTGCTACTGTTTTAGCCTTTACAACAAAATTATTTGTTAGAAAGACAAAATGTCTATCATATTCTGCATCGTAATATTCTATTCGTCTCAATTTATCTGGATATTTATCTTTTGATAATGGTCCGGTAACATAAATATCTTGGTCACTTCTAATCCCTGATTCTTTATCTACATTCCTTGAATTTAACTTCTTAAATTGAAAGTTGTCTTTAGCTCTTACTACAAAGTACGCCTTCTCAAGATTTAAATAAAATAATCTACCAAAATCTATATAAGCCTTATCCATCAAGTAGTAACTTCCTTTATGTATATTTAATTCGTCAAGTATATTTACATCATGAACCTTACCGTCAGTAATAAAAACAAATTCTGGTATTGAGGTTTTTGCATCAAGCAAAGTATGAATCTTAATAGCCGCTTTCGTTTTTCTGAATGGAGCCCACCAAAATATTTCTAAACATAAATCAACAGTGGTTGAATCCAATATAAACACATCACCTTTCAAATTT
>JANLSA010000256.1:0-14422 GCA_031362085.1 Bacteroidota bacterium
TAATTTCTTTAAAAGAAGATGCCATTAACTCCTATAAAAAGAAAGCTATTGAAATGGGTATAGCGGCTTCAACGGGAGATTTAATTATTACTACCGATGCTGACTGCATTGTAAAACCAACCTGGCTTTCGGTTATTGAAAATTTTTATAAAAAGACCGGCTCTGTATTCATTGTGGCGCCGGTTGTGATTGAAGCAAATCCATCCTTTGTACAAATTTTTCAGTCTCTCGATTTTATGATGTTACAGGGGATTACAGGTGCCTCAGTTTATAAAAAGGTACATAGTCTGTGTAATGGTGCTAATCTTGCCTATGAAAAAAAAGCTTTTATTGCTGTAAATGGTTTTACCGGTATCGATCATATTGCAAGCGGTGATGATATGTTACTCCTTTATAAAATACATAAATCATTTGCCGGCCGTATTCAATATCTCAAATCAAAGGATGTGATCGTTTCTACACAAGCCGAAAAAACCTGGAAAACTTTTTTTAATCAACGCATTCGCTGGGCAAGCAAAGCCGATAAATATAATGATAAAAGAATTTTTCCAGTTTTGCTTCTAGTTTATCTTTTCAATTTCTCACTCTTCATATTATTTATTGCCGGGTGGTGGAATTCTTTTTACTGGTACAGCTTATTAATTTTACTTGCAGCGAAAACATTGATAGAACTTCCATTTCTTTTTTCCGTTTCAACTTATTTTAGTAAAACTAATTTATTGAAATACTTTTTCTTTTTTCAACCCCTGCATATTATTTATACAATTATTGCTGGATGGTTGGGAAAGTTTGGCAGCTATGAATGGAAGGGAAGAAGAGTTAAGTAAATTGCATATTAGTATCTTACAGGCATGAGCAATGTTTCGAAATCATTTTCTGCTGCTGCATGGCGGCGTTTAAAAAAAAACAAGGGAGCCCTATTTGGTTTGGTTGTTATTTTCCTTGCTGTTATTGTTGCCATCTTCGCTTATTTTATTGCTCCGGATAAAACGCCCAATGCAAATCGCATCCTGGTAGAGATAGATGGTGAAAAGCCAGGCTTTAAACAAAATTTTTTGCTGTTAAAAAAAGAAAGAACTGTAAAAGCAGGTTTTTTTCAGCAATTAGTTACGGGCAAAGAAGATGATTATGATTACATCCCCGTTACTAGCTTTGAGAAAAAAGGTGACAGTTTAATAATTCAAAAATTTATTGATGAAGATGTATCAGAAAGAGAGGCATGGCATAATTCGCAAGTTTCACTTCGACCAATTAAAAAGTCAACTTTTCTGCTGGGCACCGATAGTTATGGTCGTGATATACTCAGTCGCTTGATAGTAGGCACAAGAGTAAGTTTAAGTGTAGGCTTCATTGCAGTAATTATTTCGCTCAGCATCGGTTTAACATTGGGTTCACTTGCCGGCTATTTCCGTGGCAGAACAGATAATATTATTATGTGGTTCATCAATGTGATATGGAGTATTCCAACTTTATTACTTGTTTTTGGAATCACTTTATTATTAGGCAAAGGTTTCTGGCAGGTATTTATAGCAATCGGTTTAACGATGTGGGTAAATGTTGCCAGGCTGGTTAGAAGCCAGGTAATGAGTGTTCGTGAATTTGAATATGTTGAAGCTGCTAAAGCATTGGGCTATTCTTCTGCAAGAATTATTATTAAACATATTTTACCAAATATCATGGGTCCGGTAATTGTAATTGCTGCTTCTAATTTTGCTGCAGCTATCGTAATTGAAGCTGGCTTAAGTTTTTTGGGAGTAGGTGTACAGCCGCCAATGCCCAGTTGGGGGTTGATGATAAAAGAGAATTACAATTTTATAATAACAGAAAACCCGATGCTTGCGTTGGCACCGGGTTTTGCAATTATGTTACTCGTATTAGCTTTTAATTTATTGGGCAATGGATTACGGGATGCGTTGAATGTACGATGATCGGTTCAAATTTATTTCTTTGAATACCTGTAAATACCTGTCCACTTGTTCGTACTACAGTTTTTAGAAGTTATGGTAATATCAACTACACAGATTGTTGTTGCCGGAGTTCCTGTAATAGTAAAATTATCTGTTGTACCAGTCACTGTAGCATGTGTCTGAGTAAAAAAGGTAGCCGAGCCTGCTGGTGTTTCAGGCCTCGCATTTACAACAATGGAGACCCCTGCAGATGGTACATTTGTTAAAGTGATGGCTAACGAAAAGTCTGGCCCGGTCGCTGGTGCTTGTAAGGTATTTACTCCGGGTATTGTCGTCGCAGAAACAGTTGCCTGACCAACACATGGATCTGGAGTACCACCGCCACCTCCACCACTACTTTTTTTACAGCCGGATGATATAACAATTGACCCTATAATAAACAGAGAAAATAATCGCAAAATATATTTCATAATTAACTTTAATAAGGGTTCAAATTAGGAATTATCTGTTGCTTATCCAAAAACGTTTGCGTGGCGATTAAAGTTTTCTTCCAATGAAATAAAAGTTTCAGTTCTTTCAATTCCTTTTATTTTTTGCAGTTCGTCGTGCAACACAAACCGTAATTGTTCGATATCCTTACAAACAATTTCAGCGAACATACTGTAGTTACCGGTAGTGTAGTTCAACCGAACTATCTCTTTAATTTTTTGAAGTTCTTTTGCCACATTATCATACATCGAGCTTTTTTCAAGGTAAATTCCGATAAAGGCAATCACATCGTATCCCATTTTACGTAAATCAACATTAAACCGGGTACCTTTTACAATACCCGCATCTTGTAATTTTTTTATGCGTACATGAATAGTACCTCCTGAAACAAAAAATTTTTTACCTAACTCAGCATACGAAACATTTGCATTGTCAACCATGTATTGAATGATCTGCAAATCCAATTTGTCAAGGTTTAATTTAGTAGCCATATTAAAGAGTTATTTTAGAATATTTCCAATAATAGTAAATATAATTAGTAATTTTCAAATGTTTTAAAATTTTTATTAGATAATTTGGAATATGATGTTGAGTGTTTTTATATTTGTGTCATCAAAGTTCTTTATACACGTTGATAATACTGTGGGGTGATGAAATTGCGAAAGCATGGCAGACATGCCCTCTTGTCTCGGGGGTGAGGATAACAGGATAAATATAGCATAGAGCCGTTTAGGTAGCAATACCTGAACGACCGGGGTCGACCACCGAACTTTGTGCTACAACTAACTGCCTCGTGGAGGTTCGATTCCTCCCCCTACAGCTACTACATTTTTCTTATGTTTTTGGTTGAGCCCTGCTTCTTAGCGGGGCTTTTTTATTAATAAAAAATACATCCCGTCTTTGTTTGACAAACAAGCATTAGCATAAAAAGTTTTTAACACTCTCTGTATACTATTTATTTCATTCTGTAGTTTCTTTGCTGTCATCCGATATCAGGCCCACCTAAAACTTTAATTATAAAAAATTTTACCTGAATCAACTAACCATCACATGAACAGAATTCTTGTATTATGCTTATTGCTCTTTTCTTCTCTCGTTGTTTTTCCGCAGGATGCTATTGTCCGCAAACTCCAGGCTGAATCTTCCCGGCAACTTAAATATGATATTCCTGATACTGCTATAAAAAAATGGAAGGCGGGCTGTTCATTCGGGCTAAATGTGGGACAGGGCAGTCAGAGCAACTGGGCCGGTGGTGGCGATGATTTTTCTTTTACCGTTAACTCATCATTGAACCTGTTTTTATTTCACCGGGACAACAAGCACAATTGGGATAATAGCTTCTCTGCAAATTTTGGCTATATCAACACGACCAGCCAAGGCAGTCGCAAAAATGATGATCGTTTTGATTTTTTATCCAAGTATGGGTTTTCATTAAACAGGCATTTCAATCTTGCTACGCTTGTAAATTTTCGTTCACAATTTTTAAAAGGATACACATATCCTGATAATGTAAAAACATTTGCTTCTGCATTTCTTTCGCCAGCCTACCTTGTAGTAAGCCAGGGCATGGATTATAAACCGGATAATTATTTTTCTTTTTTTCTTTCGCCTGTTACTTCCCGTTGGATTTTTGTGGCCGATACCAGCCTTTCGGCAAAAATAGATTATGGTGTAAAACCCGGCCACACAAGTATCAATCAAAATGGTGCGTTTGCAACGCTTGGTTATCAAAAATCATTTAATAAATATTTTGCTTATAAAGCAAGGCTGGATCTTTTTTCCAACTATAAAAAAAATCCCCAGAACATAGATGTGTTTGTTACAAATACATTGTCCGCTAAAATTGCAAAAATTCTTGCCTTTAGCTGGAACATAGATATGATCTATGATGATGATATAAGAATCTTTGGTAAAAACGATACATCGCCAGCTTTGCAGTTCAAATCAATTTTTGGAGTAGGGCTGCAAATGAAAATATAATATTCTGCTATCATACAACAGCATCATCGGCACTTCCGTTTTGGATTATCTTTGACGCCATGGGGCAAAAAAAATTAATACGATTTGAAGAATTAAAAACATTTCGCAATGTGCAGGAGAATCCGAAGGATATGCCCGGTAAATGGAATGATTTTTTTATAAATAGTAACCCCATCATACTTGAACTGGCTTGTGGCAAGGGAGAATATGCTGTTGGCCTTGGTGAATTATTTCCCGAAAAAAATTTTATTGGTGTTGATTTAAAAGGCAACCGTATCTGGGTGGGTGCAAAAAAAGCATTGACCTTAAACCTGAACAATGTAGCTTTTCTGCGTACACAAATAGATAAGATAAACGAGCATTTTGCAAAAGAGGAAGTAAGTGAAATCTGGATCACTTTTCCTGATCCTCAACTGCGCAAATCAAAAGCAAAGAAAAGACTGACACATCCAAAATTTTTACGGTACTATCAGCAGATATTAAAACCGGAGGGATTGATACATTTAAAAACGGATAGCCCGGATCTATACTCGTTTACCAAAGACGTAATTGAATTATACGGTTGTACCATCCTTACCGACCAGGATAATGTATATGCGTTGGAAAGTGTACCTGATATTTTAAAAATTAAAACACATTATGAAAAATTAGACATTGCGCAAAGTAACCGCATACATTATTTATCCTTTTCACTTCCGCAGGATTTAGGCGGAAAAGAAAAAGATGAAGAACTGAAAAAACTTGTTTTTGAAAATGAAGGAGCTGATTGAAGGAAACGATTTTTATTATAACAAAGAGGGGTTGGTTGTTTTCACCGAACAATACCATCTTGAAAAAGGATATTGCTGCTGCAATGGCTGTTTGCATTGCCCTTATAATATCAGCCCCCTAAATGCTCAGAAGGGGGATTATGAAGTACCGGGTTTCCAAAGCAATATTAAGAATTAGAAAAAATAATTTTTATTTTTATATAATGGCAAAACCACTCTCGCCAGGCGGCAAACTTAAATCAGTAAAACCATCAGGTAAAAAAGACGAAAGTTTTTTTGAATTAGTTTATGAGGTAGCCCGGCAAATACCCAAAGGAAGAGTAACATCGTATGGAGCCATTGCAAATGCATTAGGTACTAAATCATCTGCACGAATGGTAGGATGGGCAATGAATGGTGCACATAAAATAAAACCCAAAATACCAGCACACCGTGTAGTAAACCGTAATGGAATGCTAAGTGGCAAGTTTCATTTTGGCACACCAACTGCTATGGAAGATTTATTAAAGAAAGAAAAAATAAAAGTTCAACATGATAAGGTGGTTGATTTTGAAAAACTGTTTTGGGACCCAGCCGTAGAATGGGGGCTTTAATTGTAATAAGGCCTAATCATCCAATAAACTACCACCCCCGTAACAGCCACATAAAACCAAAGCGGAAAAACATATCGTACTAATTTTTTATGTTTCTCATATTCGCCTGTCAAACCGCGATAGGCTGCAAATAAAATAAACGGCAATCCAATTCCTGCTAAAGGAATATGTGTTATTAAAATTGCAAGATAAATTTTTCGCATACTACCTGCAGCAGTTAGTTCTGCATCACTCAATCCTTTTATTCCATCTGTTTCTCCATACATGGCTTCGCCGGCAAATAAATGATGGCAGATATAACAAAGCAAAAATAAAACGGATAACGACATTGCAACCAACATTGTTTTTTTATGCAGCAGATAGTTTTTTCTTTTTACAAAAATGAATGCTGAGACTAATAGTACGGCAACAATAGAATTTGTAATTGCGCTGAGTAATGCAAATACATGTTCATCAAATGGCAGGCTTACTTTACCCGCCAGGTTATATTTTCCTAAAAGCGTAATGACAACAAAAACAATGATTGAAAAAACAAAAATTAATTGCTTTGCTTTCTTGTCGTTTTTTTGAAGTGAGGGCTGCAGCATATTCTTAATCTCTTTTTTTAAATAAATAAAAAAACAATGCTACGGCCATCATAGTTATTAGAAAGACAATGGCGATTAATTGTAGTTTCCCCGCAAAGAAGGATTTTTTATTCCGGTCTTTTTCCAATGACAAATAAATAATATCTCCCGAAAGTTTAGAAACAGATGTAGAATCCAATCCATGATAATAGCCCCGTATATTTCTGTTACGATCTATTAATACAAACCGATCGGTATGTATGAATGAAGAATCCACTCCTTCGCCATCCACCAATCCCAGCTTCATATCATTTAAAGCTAAATCATAAATCGTTTTTTTATCGCCGGTCAGCAACCACCAGTTACCCGGATCTACCTGAAACCGGTCAGCCCAGGCTTTCAGGCGATGTACCGAATCTCTTTCGGGGTCAACACTAAAAGAAAGAAACTGAATAAAATTTGGTGATTTATCTCCCACCCGTTGTGCATTCGTTATACTTTCCTGCAAGTGTTTCATATTAGCAGTAAGTGTAGGGCAAATACTTGTGCAATGGGTGAAAAAGAAATCGGCAACTATGATTCTGTTACTGGTATCTGCTACACCATCCTTAACATTCACACCCACGATATCATTCAGAGAAACTTTTTTTCCCTGCTGATTCGTTAATGTAAAATCCGAAAGACGATGCCAAACTGTATCTTCAATATTTTTTCCTTTTTTATTTATCGTTATTACCGAATCATAAATATAATGGCGTGGCACAAGCGGATTGGCTTCACTTTTTTGTTTAATAATAAAATAGCAAACTATAGGTACCAGCAAAGCCAGCATCAATCCGTATAAAGATTTTGTATTCATTTTGTAAAAAAAGTCTTGAACCACATAGTCAAATAAGAAACATAGGATTTCACATAGAATTTATAAAGTAAAACCCTATGTGTGTATTACGATGTGTCTATGTTACTATGTGGTTCAAAATAAAAAACATCATCCCGCCTCACAGCGGGATGAATAAATAAATCCTGGTCTATAATTTTAAATACAATCTCACTTATTCTTTTCCACCATGTTCCGGAGCTGCCGGAGCTTCCGTTTTTTTATCCGTCTGTGTTGTTCTTTCTTGAAAATGTTTATCATACGTATTTCTAAGATTCAGGTATGATTTACCATCCAGTATAAAAGCAAGTATAAACCAGATAAATAATAACAGCGGTACCACAATCGTCATAATCAGGTTTCTTATTTCATCGCCCAGGTGCATAAAAATAGAAACAATTAAATAGGCTTTACCTAAGGATAGTATGATGATAATTCCTTTTATAAAAAGATCCATGCTATGTGTAAATTCTGTGGCATACATTAAAAACCCAAATCCTAATTCAATAACAGTAATGATAGATAACCAAATTGTAGTTTTTACAACCCGCCTTTTAAAATCATCATCCGTTGTGTGATGTACAAACGTAACTTCTTCCGGCATAAACTGTTGCTGATCCATAAACTTTTTACTTTAATTACTTATTAAACTTTATATACTCGCTGATTAATTAAATCAGATAAAAACAAAGGAATACAAACACCCAAACTAAATCCACAAAGTGCCAGTACAATCCTGCTTTTTCAATCATTAAGTAATGACCTCTTTGATCAAACACACCCTTCTGTGCCATTACCAGCATAATAATATTTATTACTACCCCGCTAAATACGTGAAAGCCGTGAAAGCCGGTGATACCAAAAAAGTATCCGCCAAATGCAACAGGTCCGGGCAATGTTACTGCATGTCCCTCATGCATACCCAAACTTGCACCCCACGGGTTATGACTCATGTTCTGTCCCCAATATTCAATTTTACCATCCACCATTACTGCATGTTCACCTGTAATTAAGTGATGCCACTCCCAGGCCTGACATGCTAAAAATGCAAAACCAAAAACGATTGTCCAGGCAAGCCATTTCACAACACCCTTCTTATCTCCTTTATGTCCTGCATGTACCGCAAGCACCATTGTTACAGAACTTACGATCAATATAAATGTCATTAAACTTACAAAAGCAAGAGGAAGATTCTGATGTCCGAATCCTGGAAATGCATTAAACACTTTATTGGGATCGGGCCAAAAGTTAGAACTAAACCGAATAGAGCCATACGAAATAAGAAAGGCACTGAATGTAAAAGCATCACTCATTAAAAAATACCACATCATGAGTTTTCCATACTCTACATTAAAAGGGCTCTTACCTCCGCTCCACCATTTTGTTTTATGTACTGTTGCAGTTGAAGACATAATATATAGTTATTTCAAAATTTTCATTTTACCTGTAATCCTGATCATAAGTGAAAGATGATGTTCCCGTCGACATCAACAATATTCAAATATCGAAATTCAATATTCACCATTCACTATTCACCACTCTCTACTTTATCCAAAGAAAAAACACCAGCAAATAAATCCATAACAGGTCTACAAAATGCCAATAGGTTGCGGCTACTTCCACCGGAACAGCGTTATAAGATTTCGTTTTTCCAAAAAATGCTTTTAAGAACATTACGAATAAAACAAAAATGCCGCCTAAAACATGCACAGCATGCAAACCAAAAATAACATACAGGAATTGACCGGCACCGGCGCCTTTAAATTGCACGCCCTGGTTCCATAATTGTTGAAACCCCATCATCTGGAGTATTACAAATGCAGCACCCAATAAAAAGGTAACAGCAATCAGCAACCTGTACTGGTTCATTTCCCTTTGCTTAAAAGATCTTAATGCCATTTGAATGGTTATGCTGCTAATTAAAATCACAGCGGTTGATGTCCAGAACACTTTTGGTATCACTACATCTTTCCATCCTGCCTGGTTACTTTTTACAATGAATGCACTAGTTAGTCCGGCAAACATCATAACGATACTTCCTATGGCAACCCACATAATAAATTTATGCGGATGTATTTTCTGTCTTTGTTGTGTATTCACAATATCCATTTCACTTTTTTTATTATACTTTACTTATATATAATGCCAGCAAAATCACCGGTAAATACATATAACTTCCAAACATTACTTTTCTTGCAGATGGTATGTCCAGGTTTTTATAGAGGAGTACACATCTACGTATCATAAAAACATTTGCAAGAACTATTAATACTAAACTTATCGCACCTGCCACATTGTTATAACTGCACAAACCTGATACAAATGGCAACAATGTTGCCGGTAGCAGTAACATCTGAAAAATAATTGCCTGCAATGCCGTAAACTTTGTTGGTCCTAAATCACTCGGCAATAATTTAAATCCAGCCTTTTGATAATCCTTCCATGCTACCCAGCAGATAGCCCAAAAATGCGGGAACTGCCAGAGAAACTGAATGCCAAATAAAATCCATCCACCCATTGTCAGTTCATTTTCACCAGCTACCCAACCTATCAAACAAGGGAAGGCTCCGGGAAATGCACCCAC
Source organism: Bacteroidota bacterium (assembly GCA_031362085.1). Lineage (GTDB taxonomy): Bacteria > Bacteroidota > Bacteroidia > Chitinophagales > Chitinophagaceae > VBAR01. The sequence continues at coordinate 9,767 of JANLSA010000256.1, forward strand.
CAATACTGCAATTGAATTTATTTTTTTTAAAGGCGTATAAATAAACGCATATAAAAAAAAACTAAACACCGCAATTCCTGCTGTTAGCCAGTTGAAAAAATATCCAAGTATTAACACACCTGCTACGCCACAAATAACTCCAAATACATAAGCTTCCATTTGCGACATTCGACCAGATGCTACCGGACGATTTTTTGTACGGCTCATCAAAGCATCCGTATATTTTTCAACTGCCATATTTATAGCATTGGCTCCACCTGTTACTAAAAAACCACCTGCAAAGAGCAATAGGATAAATTTCCATTTATCCTCGTAATGATCAAAGCCAGGAGTGAGCATAAAACTCACCACACTGCTAAACACCACCATTATATTCAGCGAAGGTTTTGTTAGTTGTAAATAATCTTTTACTTTATTCATCACATACCTTCACTTAATTTTCAAAAAACATTTTATTTTATATCTTGGCGCTTCCCACCACTCACAATTCACAACTCACTAGTGCGTACTTTCATTCTCACCTGGCTTCTCTGTCTGCATAATAAACTCTCTTCCATCTTTGCCATAATCATAAGGCCAACGGTGTACTTCCGGAATTTCGCCTTCCCAGTTTCCATGACCCGGACGGATTGGAGTTGTCCATTCCAACGTATTTGCACCCCATGGGTTGGTAGTTGTTACTTTTCTTCCTTTAAATATTGAATAGAAGAAATTAAAAACAAATAATAATTGAACAGCAAATACAATGATTGAAACAACTGTAATCATTTTATCTAAATCCTGAAATACATTAAAATTTGTCCAGATACTTTTATCCAAATAACGACGTGGCATACCAGCAAGGCCTTGATAGTGCATTGGCCAGAAAATCATATAGGCGCCAATCATCGTTACCCAAAAATGGATAAAGCCTAATGTCTTATTTAAATAACGACCAAACATTTTTGGGAACCAATGATACACTCCTGCAAACATGCCAAAGAAAGAAGCAACACCCATTACAATATGAAAGTGTGCAACAACAAACATGGTATCATGCAAATGAATATCAATCGTTGAGTTGCCCAGGAAAATACCCGTAAGGCCACCGGAAATAAATAAACTCACAAACCCAATTGCAAATAACATAGCCGGTGTAAACCGGATATTGCCGCGCCATAACGTAGTAAGCCAGTTAAATACTTTAATAGCTGATGGCACCGCAATTAATAAGGTAAGTAATACGAATATGGATCCAAGGAACGGATTTAATCCGGTAACAAACATATGGTGAGCCCAAACCAGGAATGCAAGTATTGCAATTGCAAATAGTGAACCCAACATCGCCATATAGCCAAAGATTGGTTTGCGGCTGTTTACCGATAGTATTTCTGACACCATACCCATGGCTGGTAATAGAATAATATAAACTTCCGGATGACCTAAGAACCAGAATAAGTGCTGAAATAAAATTGCACTGCCGCCTTCGTTGGCAAGTATCTGTCCGTTTACAACTATATCACTCAGGTAAAAACTTGTTCCAAGATTTCTATCAAACAATAACAGGATAGCTCCCGATAATAAAACCGGGAAAGATAACACACCTAATACTGCTGTAAAGAACATAGCCCAGATAGGAAGTGGAAGACGGGTCATCGTCATTCCTTTGGTACGCATGTTTAAAATTGTTGTGATATAATTTAAACCACCCAATAATGACGAAATAATAAATAATGCCATGCTTATAAGCCACAAATCAGTTCCTACTTTACTACCATCACTTGCCTGATGCAATGCGCTGAGTGGTGGATACATTGTCCAACCCCCGCTTGCAGGACCCGTAGTTACAAACAACGATGAAATCATAACTATACTCGCAGAAAAGAAAAACCAATACGAAAGCATGTTCAAAAATGGCGAAGCCATGTCTCTGGCACCAATTTGTAAGGGTATTAAAATATTTGCAAAGGTTCCACTCAAGCCGGCAGTTAATACAAAAAACACAAGCACCGTTCCGTGCATAGTAATTAATGCATAATAAAATTCTGGTTGAATAATACCGCCCGCTGCATAATGTCCAAAAAATGTTTCAAGAATCGGAAATGATTGCCCGGGAAAACCTAATTGTAAACGAAACAATACAGAAAACAAACCACCAATGATAGCCCAAACAATACCGGTAATTAAAAACTGTTTACCAATTGTTTTGTGATCCATACTGAACACATACTTGCTGATAAAAGTTTCATTGTGGTGATGTACATGATGCTCATCATGATGAACATCATGCGATGTTTCCACTTCGGGATGTGCATGTATATCGTTACTCATAATATCTGTTATTTTAAACGGCTTAACCCGTATTATTTTTTATTTCTTTAATTCCAATTTTGCAACAGGAGCAGTGGTTGCTGAATCTTTTTTCGGTTCATTTGCTTTTTTGGCTTCCATTATTTCCACATACTTGGGTTTTTGCGAAGCAAACCAGATATCAAACTCTTCCTGCGTTTCTACAATCACGGTACCCCGCATCCGTGTATGACCCGGGCCACACATTTGATCACATGATATTTCGTAAGTAAAATCAGGATTGTCCAGATCTTTTTTCTTTTGCTTGCTGGTGCGGGTTGGTGTAAACCACATGGTTGTTGGTGTCCCTGGCACCGCATCCATTTTCATTCTAAAATGAGCTAAACCCACATCATGTATTACATCTTTCGCATTGATGATTAATTTCACAGGCCGGTTTACTACTAAATGCATTTCGCCGGTTGCATACACATCATCATGATTGTTTACATCATCCCATACCTGGCCCAATGGATTTTCGGCAGTTGTAAGTTTATAATATTTCTTTCCAATCACTCCATCTTTACCGGGATAACGAATTTCCCATTTGAACTGCGAACCTGTTATTTCAACTTTCATTGCCTTGTCGGGAGCTTCACCCGTAATTTTTGTCCAGTAAATAATTCCAAAACCAACAAGCCCGGTTAAAAAGATTGCGGGGATTACTGTCCAGATAACTTCCAACCGGTTACTATGTGCAAAAAAGTAGGCTTTCCTTTTTTCTGATTCCTGGTATTTAAACGAAAACCAAAACAAAGCAAACTGAGTAATTACAAAAACAATTCCGGTAATAATAATTGTAATCTTCATCATCCGGTCAATCAATATTCCATGATCAGAATCAGCACTGCCTAACGGCAAAATTTTTCCTTGTAATCTTTCATTGCAATAATAAACTCCAATTAATCCGATAATCAAAAACATTAATAATAAAAATGCATTCACTCGGTTATTCTGTTTCCGGGTTTTTTCTTCCCCGCGCAGTACACTTACGTATTCACTCGCTTTGGCAATCTGAAACACAATCAGGAAACCAAGAGCCAAAATCGCTACTATAAATAAGACTTGCATATTCTTTAATTCGTTATTTATTATTCTTTAATTTATTTTTAAAAGTTTACTAATTCAATCTCCGCTCTACTCTTTTCTTTCGCTATAAACTTTTCAAATTCTTCAACTAATGAAATCCTAAACAGGTAAACTTTTCTCTATGTATGATGAATCACACTTTCCTTAATAAACGGATGATTCTTTGCCAGCAAAGGTACTTTTGCCAATGCCTTTCCGGTAAAAAACATAATCGTTCCTACAAAGCCTAATGCGATTGCAAAATCATATAGCATTAATGGCACATACGTTTCGCCGGTTAATTCATCTTGCATCGGACTTGGAAAAACCATCTGGAAAAAATCTAACCAATGACCAAAAATGATCATCACCGCCATAAATGTAATTGTACCATAATTTCTTTTTGAACCTCTGCGCATCAATATTAACAATGGTGCAATAAAGTTTATCAACAACATCAACCAAAAGATTCCGCTATAAGGTCCTTGTGCCCTTGGTTTGAAATAAATTGTTTCTTCCGGAATATTTGCATACCAGATAAGCATAAACTGAGAATACCATAAATAGGTCCAGAAAACAGAAAATGCAAACATAAACTTACCGATATCATGCAGGTGTTCTTCTGTTGCCAGTTCCAGATAATCGTTATTTTTCAGGTACACAAAATACAAACAGATTAATGACATGCCTGCAACAAACGTACTGGCAAATGTGTACCAACTATACATGGTGCTGTACCAATGTGCATCAATACTCATTAGCCATAACCACGGAATAGTTGACATTACTGTCAAAGCAAACACAACTAAAAACAAAGCTGCCCAAACGGTGTTTTTCCAGATATATTTTTTCCCTTCTTCATTCGTTTGCAATGGCGCATTATCCAAACTTTGCGAAAGTTTCCGCATTTTTCTACCAAGACCCCACCACGCAGCCAGTGTAAGCAATGTCCAGAAAACAAAGAAATTTTTATTTAAGAAAAATGATTTGTGTTCAAGAATCGGATCCTTCAATGCGTCTGGACTGTTCCAATGATAGATTGCATGCTGATCGGTAAAAACAATTCCTAATAACACTGCACCACAAATAACTCCCAATACAGGAACCACTGCAGAAATTGCTTCCGGTATTCTGCGGAAAGCTATTGTCCATCCACCCCATGCAAGTACGGTGGCACATATAAAAAACATAGAAGCATTTACAACCAATAAAAAATAAACACTGTTATGCAGCAGCGATGCCCAGAACCTTGCCTGGCTA
>JANLSA010000263.1:0-1550 GCA_031362085.1 Bacteroidota bacterium
GTAACGCCGGCAACCAACAACGCAAACAGGGCTGTTATAAAAAATGCAGTTGTAATTATTTCCGAAAAATTTCCGGGTTGTGCACTCATTACGGTAATCAAGAAAGTAAGTACAGAACCATAAATCAATGTATTTTGAAAAAGATCTTTGTTGTTTTTTTCTTTTACCAGTTTTAAAAAACCAATAACGGCCAGCCCGATCCAAACGGCAAAGGCATAGTAGGAACTTACATAGGCATAATCCCGTTCACGGGGTTGATTGCCGGGTTGGTTCAGATAAATAACAACGCCTACACCAGTAATTATAAACAACAGGAAATTTACAACCCAATCTTTTTTATTTTTTAAAAAATGAACTACACAACCTACAATACCCAGCAGGAAAGGAATCAGGTAGAGTTTATTATTTGCTTTGTTGTTTCTGATTGTGTCAGGCATTTTAGACTGATCGCCCAGTCTTTTATTGTCAATAAAAGAAATACCTGTCTGCCAGTTACCATCTCTTTTATTTCCCAATCCCTGCACATCATTTTGTTTGCCGGCAAAATTCCACATAAAATACCGCCAGTACATAAACCCGTTTTGATAAGTAAAAAACCAATTTACATTATCGGCATAAGTAGGAGCCTCATAAGGCTGTTCCGGAATTTGTGTTTCTTCTAATGAAAGCCATTTAGAATAAAAGTCAGCATGCCCCTGATCATTGCTGGCATCCCACACACGGGGAAACAATTGCATATCGGCGGGTTCATACAAGGCTTCTTTATCTTTTCCTATCGGTATGTATTTTGTTTTGCCTTTTACATACCGCATTTCTTTTTCTTTCAAATCGTAATAACCATCATTGTCTTTATCTTCTTTTAATCGTTGTGCTACAAAATGGGGACCATATAATAACGGTGCAGAACCATATTGCTCACGGCTTAAATAATAAACAAGGTTAATTGGATTGTCAACATTGTTCATATCTATCGCCGGATTAGCATTACTCCGAATGATAGCAGAGAAGTAAACAAAGTAACCCAGCATCATAAATGCATAGCACCATAAACTGAGTTTTAATATTTTTAATGCGGTTGGTTTAAAGAAATATCCTGCTACTACACCTAAGCCTGCAATTAAAAGAAACTTTCCAAATTGGGCGATGCCACTACCAAGACCAACAATAAAAGGAAGTAAAGAAAGGCATAAGAAAACGGCAAACCAGGTCATCAATGTTTTCTTATTTACATTTTTCTCTTTGAATTTTATTGCCAGGTAAATTAAAGCGATTATTATTAAAAAATAAATAGCAAAGCCGGAGAAAAATGGTAAGCCTATACTGTTTACAAAAAAGACATCGAATATACCCGCCGCTTTCATTGAATATTGAATAACACCGACCAGAACCAATCCCGTTAGCATGGCTCCGATTAAGAAAGCCAGTACTGCACCTTTATTTGTTGATTGATAACGGCGATAATAATAAATCATTACAATGGCAGGAATGGTGAGTAGTTTTAATAAGTGTACACCAATAGATAGGCCCATCATAAAATACAGAAACACAAT
>JANLSA010000272.1:0-3758 GCA_031362085.1 Bacteroidota bacterium
TTCTAAAATTTATTTTTTCGCAGGTAAACTGGAAGGCGATAAAATGGTGAATGATGCATGGAGAATGTATGAAGCAATGCATAAAGTATCTAAATCAAAAATGAAACTGGTAATTAAAGATGATGGCAAACACAATGAAGCTACCTGGAGAAATGATTTCCCAAATTTTTATAAATGGGTGCTGACTCAATAGGGATTCGTACTTGGGTATTTGGAATTAGGATTTAATTTCAAATTATTTTAATGATTAAGTACCGGTTTTAAAAACTATTGTACTAATTGAAACCGGGTTCGCCATAATTCCCAACCTTGCCTTCCGGCAGGCAGGTTACGAATACCAAATTTCTAAGCCCCTCTAATTTCATAACAAACTCCTTCCAATGCCAGTTCCGTATTTTCAAAAACCTCTCTTGCTTCTTTTTCAAATTCATCAAGCTCTGCATACTTACTGCTGAAATGACCAATCAGTAATTTTTTTGCTCCCGCTTTTTTTGCAATCAGTGCCGCTTGTTTTGTTGTAGAGTGAAAACGTTCTTCTGCTTTTGCACGTAAATTATCCAGGTAAGTTGTTTCGTGATATATGATATCTGAATCTTTGATATGCCGTAGAATTGATTCATCATATTTTGTGTCGGCACAAAAAGAATATTTATTTCCTTGCGGAGCTTTGCTTGTTACCCAGTCATTTTTTATAACCGTTCCATCTTTATTGGTATAATCTTCTCCATCTCTCAGCCGCTCATAAAAAGAAGAGGGCACTTCATGTTCAGCTGCTTTTTCAGGATCTAATTTGCGTGGCTTTCTTTTTTCTTCAAATACAAAGCCATAACATTCTATCCTGTGATTGGTACGAAAGCAGCTGATTTTAATTTTTTCATCCTCCACTAAAATGGCTTCCTTATTAATTAAATGAAAATAGAGATTGTAAGAAAGTTTTGTTTCAGCTACTTTCAATTGAAGCTCTATTATCTGTTGCAATTGTGCTGGCCCAAATACATGTAAGTCCTGCTGATGGTTTAGCAAACTAAACGTATTAATAAGGCCCACTAAACCGAAATAATGATCGCCATGGAGATGTGATATAAAAATATGAGAGATTTTACCCCTCCTTATTTTATATTTTATCATTTGAATCTGTGTCCCCTCACCGCAATCTACCAGGTAATTGTTGCCATCCAGTGTTACTACCTGGCTGGTAGGGTGGCGTTCAAATGCTGGTACAGCTGAGTTATTTCCGAGAATTGTTACAGAAAGCATGTAGTTATTTAGTAAATGGTTAATCAGCTATTTTGATTTCCAAAAATATATATTAAGTTTGTTGCTCCAATAATCTTATTTATACAATTTCCTTAGAAAAGTCGCATTTTACCCTACTATCCTCTGACCTGACAATTCTATATTTCCTTTTTTTAAATATCCTGATGATCAGCCTCAATTAAAAAGATTGGCTGTATGAAGAAAGTTATACTTTATTTCCTTGCTTTAAATATTTGTTCAAAGGGATTGACTCAAAACCCGCTTCCCTGCAGTTCAGGTACCTGTTCAAGTACTTCTGCTTTGGAAACATGCCCTTCCAATGGAACCAATCTTGTTTCTAGTTTTAAAAACGCACAACTTTATATATCTGGAAATGGATGTTTGGATGGTACTTGTGCCGGTTCGGTATGGCGATTTGCCGATATTACAAATTCGATTGGCACTGAGATTAATGCTACCATCACAATTGATGAAGTGATTAATGCTCAGTTAGAAAAAATAGATGATGATGGAGCAAAGGATCAGTCGGGTATTTCGGTTCAATCCTTTTTTTCGCCAATTTTAAGAAGCGATATTCAATTGAATGGTAACGATCGTAAAGGATATATTCAATTCACTCTTCGGTTTTTTAAAGCTGGTATCGGTGATGGTTATTCATTACTTACCAACCTTTCTTATCTCAGTGTTTTAAATTATGATATTGATGGCAGTAATGCTGGAAATATAAATACGGGCACAACGGGCAGTTGGTACAGGGAAAATGTTTATTTAAAAGAACTATCAGCTGGTAATCCTTCAATCAATCTAGATCAATCAACAGAATTGAATTTGGTAAACTATACAGATGCCTCAGACAAATGGTTGGGGAGTATGAGTTCGTTGTGCGATAGGTCCGGAATTTCAAAATGCAGTCAGCTTGCTATGGCTAGCCGTTTTGCAAATCCTCAGTATAGTGTCAGCTTCCGGTTGGGTTATGATTATAATGCAGGTGGTAATATCGGTACTCCATTATCACAATATGGAATTAAATTAAGCTGTTTTAATTATTTAACGCAAATACAATTGCCGGTTAATCTCTATGAATTTACTGCTAAACGAGTTGGTAATAATGCACAGCTTCAGTGGACTACTACTTACGAACAACTTAATCAGGGTTTCCGGGTTCAACGAAAAACAGGAAATACAGATTTTGGTGATGTTGGATTTCTTCAAAGCCTTGCACCCGGAGGCAACAGCCAGATAAACCTCAATTATAGTTATACTGATCCAAATACAAACAAAGGAATTACGCAGTATCGGATTTTACAAACAGATCTGCAAGACAAAGTACGGGTGAGTGAAATAAGATCGGTTTTAGGTTTAGGTCAAAAAAATACGGTTGTTATTTTTCCAAATCCGGGAAATGAAGGAAAAGTAAATATTGTATTTGATGATGCAAGGGCAGGACGTGATATTAGCATAAATGATTTTATGGGCCGCATTGTAAAACAATGGAAACAGTTTACGGGGAATACAATAACTGCAGAAAATCTCTTACCCGGAATTTATACCGTAAGAATTCAGGATAAAGAAACAGGAGAAATTAAAACACAAAAATTTATTATTAGTCAATCGAAATTATAACAGGAGAGATTAACAATTGAACGGAATAGGGGAAGCATTTGCTTTCCCTTTTTTATTCTTAGCCTGATTGAGTTTGTAAATATTGGAACAAATATGACTCGTATTGTAAATTTAATTTCACTAAGAAGCTGTCTAAATTTAATTATAGAAATGTTATATCGACTTTACTTAGTGCTCTCTGCGAATCACTTTGCGTCCTTTGTAGTTAAAAAATAAAACAAAACCGCAAAGAACACGAAGAAAATACAGCGCAAAGGACACAAAGGATATTTCAAATCACGTTTTTAGAAAGGTTCTAAGATTCAATTCTAAATAGTTGAATCATCCAACAGTTCTCTTTCTATTTCCTCCATTTGAACGATGTCCCAGGCTTCTGACTCCGAAGGGGTGCAATTCATAAGTTCAAGTAATTTAAGTTTATCTAAAAATTCTTCTACCTTTTTCTGCATTTCGCAAATAACAAAGGAAGCATGTTGATCATAAAATTTCTGCTGGGTCTTTACCAATATTTCGCCGGCAGGCTCATCTATTTCAGAAACCTCTTTTAAGTTAAGAATAACATTTTTTACCGGGCTTGCTGTTATGGTTTCAAATAGTACAGCCATGTTGGCTGCCCGATCAGCCGAAAGAACCGAACCGGGTACTGTGATGACATGAAATTTTTCTTTGGTATCCGTTTTGACTTCCATAGTTATTATTATTAGGAAATGGCTGGTAAAAGTATTTTATCTTATACAATTTTGATAAAGGGGCAAAGGTCAAAGAATTATTTTGATATTAATACAACTAAGTTTATCAACAATCCGTTTATAAATAGTAACCCCGGCAAACCAAATTTATTCGTTAATATTGTATAACAAGTAATTATCTTAATTATG
>JANLSA010000275.1:0-1790 GCA_031362085.1 Bacteroidota bacterium
ATACCAATCCATGCAAGTAATAAAGAGATGTAATGCAACGTTACCGGATTCACAGAAATAATTTTTCCAAGAAAGTTCGCTACTACTACTGCAACTTTAAATCCCAGAAAATAACAAACCACCAATGATCCCAAAACTGCAACCTCATAAATAAATCCCTTTATAAAACCACGCACTGCACCAATCAGGAGGGGAATGGCTATTGTAAGGTCGATGGGGTTCACTTGTTGAATTAGTTAATGGGCGACTCCCTTGTTGTTACTAAATGTATTAATTATAAATATCTTGATTGAAGCAAAATAAATTGAAAAATGCTCCTTATTTCATTAACTAATTAACGAATCCACGAATCACTACTGTCCGGTTAAATTTCGGATTAGTCATTTTTCTTTAATTCTGTAAAACTACGGCATTTTTTCTCACACTTTGAAAAAGTAAGCCCCCTATGTTGAATCGAACTGCAATTCAAACTGTGTTTTAGGAGGTGCATAATAACGTAATGACTTTACAGGCGAGATTAAAAAGGCAATTATATTTACGTAAGTAGCCAAATGCATTCTTATTAATCCACATAAATTTGAAAAAGCCCAGTTCTTTTTCTTTTTATGTGCAAGATTCATGACGATTCGAATCAAAAGATCGGCAATCAATGCACACCATAATTGAATTTTAATTGCATTGGGAGTATCTCCGAGAAAATACCGCAATTGAAAATTTTGTTTGATCGCTTTAAAGTTTGTTTCAATGAGCCATCTCCGTTTATACAATGCAGCAATGCTAAATGGTTTCAAATGCTCAGCATTCGTTACAAATGTAAAGATTCGATTTTTTGATTTATCATAATAAACAATTCTGCGTGCTGAAATCTTTTCTGTAGAAGGAGTAGTCCCACGCCCTAATAAAATATATTCATCACTGATTACACCTTTTTTTAGTTGTGCTTCAGTCACGTTCATCTTTTGAATCACTTCATAGGAAGCATTTTTATTCATTCGGGTAACCCAAAACAGTCCATCAATTGTCCATTGTTGCCACTGCGAGAACTTTGCATACCCTTTATCAAATACTAAGATAGAACCGACAGGAAGTGAGATTTTATCCATGATGATCCGGTCATTCTCACGAGCGTTAGAAAAATAACAGATCTCGGGAAGTAAATGGACAGCATTAATCATCATATGGGCTTTCACCCCTCCTTTTCGTTTACCGTTTTTACTATTTGCTCCAACTCCCAGCATGACATCTGAAAATAGTTCGAATGTACTGGAATCCATAATATACAATCGATCTTCCTTTTTGAGCCGGCTGTCCGGTAAAAGTTTGTTTTTATGAAGCTTTAAAAGCGAAAAATAAACTTCTTCGAAAAACTCATGCGTGCGGGCTCCGTTGGCATCTGCCAAGGTGCTGCGGCAGGGATAATGTTTGACTCCCAGGTGAAGTAGTTTATTTTGCCAGACTAACATGCCGGAAATTAACTCTCTTAAAGAATTACACTTTTGAAAACTGGCAAATAACATCACTATCAGATGATGATAGCTGTCAAATTTCTTATAATAATAATCGGTCTTATGCTTTTTGCTCAACCGTTTAATTAAATCCTTGGGAATAAATTTTAATAACTGAGTAAAGATCGGCTGTCCGGTAAAAAAATTACTTTTGCTCATAGCTTCAAGTTTTTGGTGTCGTAACTCAAAACTACAAAGCTTAAAGGGAAGAGCAATCTTCCCTTTTAAATTTATTCCCATTAAAATTTATACCTTTCCCCGGACAATAGTGATCAACTAATCAAC
>JANLSA010000305.1:0-3603 GCA_031362085.1 Bacteroidota bacterium
CAATTTCGAATTGGGTTTTTATTCCTCGTAAAATTTTACTTGGTTATCAGTAAGAAATTTTTTTATCACTGCAGCATCTATGCATTGACCGAGATGAATGAAGGAATAGTCTGTAACTTTTTTAGATTTATTGTCAATGAAAATTTCTTTATCTACCAGGTCGAAGCCCAGGTGAAGATGCTTGGTAGAAAACTGCATGCCGCAAACGATACCTTGTTTATTAAAAAGTGGTCCACCACTTTGTCCTTTCAAACCCGGTGTACTTAGTTCAATTCCATACAGACCATTTTTTTCCATTAAAAACCGGGTTACCATGCCTTCGATCGGAAACCGCGGTGAGCCATTGTTACCGGTTGTTGTCCATTCTATATCATCCGTAGTTTCATTATAGATAAAATTGGTAAACTCCGGAAATGGGTAACCAAGCCGGCACAGAAATTCACCCTGTTTAATTGTTGTAATATCTTTTTTAAAAATAGCAAAATCCGAATAGTGCCGGTTTGTATAATCATTGAATTTAATAATTGAAAGATCTAAATCAGGATGATTGAACCAGCTAAAACCCGATAGGGGAGAGACACAATCAACAAAAGAATTTTTAATCTGAACCACTGTTTCAGCAGTGTATTTATATTTTAACTCCAATCCTTTTAAATGCATTTTAAACTTTCCATCCTTAGGTAATTTATTCAGTTCGTTGCGAAAATTATTGTAATGCGCATTGATGGCTTCTGATTTTGCAAGTAACTCCGCTACATGTTTACAGGTAACGGCATAGCCTTCTTCGTTTACAAAAAAAAGAGTGGCGGCGCCTGGAATAATTTTTTTCCCTCCATAGGTTCTCATTATTGAATGAACCGGTCTTGTGTACCGGGACGTTTTTTCTATAGCATCAACAAACATTGTATTTTTTTTGGTGACTCAATTTGTATAAATATAAGTTGTTTTTTGTGTTGTAGTAAAATGGATTGGGCTAATTACGTTTTGCTTCCAGTGAATAGTGTAGTTATTATTCCAGTCAGTTGTTTTTTTAAGTCATCGGCATCAGAATAAATAATTTTAAAATCACTGGCGCCTGAAACCGTAGTGGAATGTTCGGCATTTTCATTTCTCAGATACAGGATGGTTTTATTTTTTGCTTTTGCATAACCTACTTCTACTCCGATACCAATTGCTTTATCCGATGTTTCTGCAATCAGCAAATCGCATTTATCTATTGCTCCAAAAGCTTGTTGCATCATTTCATTTTCCATCCCGGGTGAAAATGAAAAATTGTCAATAAAAACAAAAGGCTGGATGGAAAAAGTTTTTAAAGCAGCAACAATTACATCCAGTTCTTTTTGCAAAAATTTTCTTTTGCTATAGCTGATGGCGATATATGCTTGCATGATTGAAGTTAATCACAAAACGATTGTATTGCTTACAGTAACTGCAGACAATAACTTATAATTAAAAAAAAATATTTTCAATTTTTTTAGAACCGGATGCCCAATGATAAACCCGAACGGAGGCCGCCCCATGGACCGTCTAATTTAACGGTTGCTCCGTTTGCAGTTACAATAACTGTTTTATTGGTAAGGGGAATATCAAAGTCTTCGAGTTGCTGACGCAGATCATTTTGTTCTGTTGGTGTTAATGGAGTACTAGTTGTTCCAACGAAATTTCCATTTCCCGAACCATAATGCGGACCCAGTATCCAGAGGTCAAGACAAATATGCTTGCCGATTGTGTATTGCGTACCAAACAAAAGTCCGCCTGTATTGGCAGTTACTTTGCCTGAAAGAAAAATATCGCTTTCCGTATTCAACGTATTGGTATATGAAAATTTCACATTGCTCGCTTTGAAAGAAGCATACCGGTAAAACGGAGCAATATAAAATCCTCTGCCATATCCTTTTTTACTCAGATACAACCGGATCTCAGGTGTAATAGCTGTATTACTCAATTGTAATGCATCCAATACATCTTTTGTATCCGGGTCATTATTAGTAAGATTAAGAATTGTATTTTTAAAAGGAACAGAGGTTTCCGGCATGGTGCGGAAAGCAAGTGCAAAAGAAATTTTTCTGGTGACAGCTCTTTCATATTGAAAGGAATAGTTTTTTAATGCCAATGCTGTAAGATTTACTTTGAACATATTTTTTGGCTGTTCCTTTTTTTTATCCTGTGCATAAACACCGGAACAAAATAAAGCCATTAGAACAGTGGTGAAGAGAAATGATGATGGTTTCATAAAATGATTTTTTGTTTAGGTGTAAAATACGAAGTTGATTTAAGAATCGTAAAAGTAGTTATTAGTAAATCAACCGAATTTGCAATTAAATGTTTCTTTTTTATTATAGAAGGCTAAGAAGTTTTTTCCGGTCAGAGTCCCAGGCACAAGGAATTAGGCTATTCAAAAATATGCGAAAGATTTCATCCTTAAACTTCAGCAACAATTTTTGAAAAGAAGTTATTTTATTAAAGACACCGATGGAACTAAAGCCAGGTATGCATTGCTTGTCTTTACTCAATTTATCTAATAGGGGAGGTTTAAAATATTTGTAACTCCACAAGCTATTTGCATTAATGTGTCTTTCCCTATTCCCGGCGTACTTAGCTTTTCGCTATGTATAACATGTGAACCAACTTTGGGATAGGCTATATAAGTAGAATCTTTATTTAATGTGATCTTAAACTGCATTGCCACATTACGAAGTGAGTCGGATACTTTATAAGGCTCTGTTGAGTTATTAGTAATTTTTAATATTCCTGTTTCAGACAATATTGAAAAACCATACAGGACAACGCCGGAAATTAAAGGACGATTCAATGTTACCTGGCTGTTTCTATTGGTTTTGCATCCTTTTTCTGCAAGCCAGTAATACAGTGCCACTTCTAAATCGGGAAAATATACCACTCCGGTTGTATCAGATAGTTGAGTTATTCCCGTGTCGCTGACATTTTTGTATACCCGTACAGTTGCACCCTTAACAGCCGTCCCTGTTTCATCTTTCAACGTAATAAACAGTCCTGTTTTAACAATCTCCTCGTTTTTAGAACACATCACAAACAACAAGCATGTCAATATTAAAACGATTAAAAAAGATTTGTGATTTTTCATTAAATATATTTAAGAGCTCAAATTCTACTTACATATTTTGTACAACTCCCAAATTTATGCAAACTCCTGCTACAAATTTTCAGTGACATTCAGAAAGAACCTGTGCCGGGTGATAATAAAACATTTTTGTAACACTTGTTATATAGTTCCGATGCTTTGGGATCGCATCTTAGTAATCTTTTATCTATTTGAGGACAAGAACTGGCATTAAGAATACTTTACCGTAAAATCGCCAAGCCTGCGCAAACCTGCCTGCCGGTTGGCAGGGAACGCAAAGGGTTTACAACAATCAATATTTCTTTGCGTATCTACGATAAACTTTGTGTATTGCGGTTAAAAAAGATTTCATCCTTCAACTTCAAATCAATTGAGTGTAGAAGATATGCGGAGTGTTCATTGCTCAATAGAATTCCCCCAGCCCAAAGGCTGCCGGACTGAAGCAAGTACCCCGGTGAGGATTTGTGCTTTGGCTTGTGCCGGAGTACTGTGTAAGGCCGGGA
>JANLSA010000335.1:0-6067 GCA_031362085.1 Bacteroidota bacterium
TTTAAAATAAATGAATTAAAAATTTTTAACTGTTAAAAAATAACAACCGGATTTTTATTATATACTTACACTAAATTAAATTTTATGATGAGAATTATTCTGCTAGCTACTTTATTTATGTTTTCGGTTTATACATATGCCCAGGAAATAAAAATCATTCCTCAGCCGGTAGAAATAAAAATGGGCTCGGGAAGTTATACAATCAAAAACCAGCTTCAGATTGTTTATGATGCAAAAGCTAAAAGTTCAGCAGAATTCTTAAGTCAGTACCTGAACCGGTTTTATAAGGTTAATTGCAAACTGACAGAATCATCAGGTCAGGGAAGAGATGCGAAAACTATTTATTTACTAGTTGGTGCAGTTGATAAAAAGGAAGCGTATCAGCTCGACGTAAAACAAAATAACATTACAATTACCGGCGACGAAGAAGGAATTTTTCGCGGCGTACAAACTCTTATTCAACTTCTCCCCGTTCCGGTTCAATCTTCTCAACCACAGATTATCAAATTAACCATACCACAACTTACAATTACTGATTATCCCCGTTTTGCTTATCGGGGTTTGCATTTAGATGTTGGCCGCCATTTTATGCCGGTTGATTTTATTAAAAAATATATTGACTTTATCGCTTTGCATAAAATGAATTATTTCCATTGGCATTTACCAGAAGATCAGGGCTGGCGTATTCAAATAAAAAAATACCCAAAACTTACTGAAGTCGGTGCCTGGAGAAACGGAACTATAATTGGCCGTTATCCTGGAACAGGAAGCGATAATACGATTCATGGAGGATTTTATACGCAGGAGGAAATAAAAGATATTGTAAAATATGCAGCGGACCAATATATAACTATTGTTCCAGAAATAGAAATGCCGGGACATAGCAATGCTGCAATAGCTGCTTATCCTTTTTTAAGTTGTTTTCCGGAAGAGCAAACAAAAATTCCGGCTAATATGATTTCAAAAGCAAGTACACAATTGCAAGAAGAAGGTAGAAAAAAGTTAGTGCTGGAAACATGGGGCGTATCTGATGATGTGTTTTGTGCCGGCAATGAAGAAACATTTGCTTTTTTACAGGATGTGCTGGATGAAGTAATTGCTTTATTTCCCGGAAAATATATTCATGTAGGTGGTGATGAATGCCCGAAAGAAAACTGGAAACGATGTGATAATTGCCAGACCAGAATGAAAAGTGAAAAATTGAAAGATGAACATGAGCTGCAGAGTTATTTTATACAACGAATTGAAAAATATATAAACAAAAAAGGAAAAACATTAATTGGGTGGGATGAAATACTGGAAGGAGGTCTTGCACCCAAAGCAATTGTAATGAGCTGGCGTGGTGAAGCAGGTGGCATTACTGCAGCAAAACAAAAACATGAAGTGATCATGACACCGGGAAACCCTGTTTACTTTGATCATAGTCAAAGTGAGAATGAAGATTCCGTTACAATTGGCGGATATAACCCGATTGAAAAAGTATATGCTTATAATCCGGTACCTAAAGAATTGAACGCTGATGAAGCTAAATACATTTTAGGTGCACAGGCAAATTTGTGGACGGAGTATATAAAGAATCCAAAAAAAGTAGAATACATGTTATTACCGAGGTTAAGTGCTTTGAGCGAAGTCCTATGGTCGCCATTAGAAAAAAAAGACTGGAAAGGTTTTGAAAAAAGATTAACAGAGCAATTTAAACGATATGATTTCTGGAAAGCAAATTACAGTAAAGCATATTTTGATATTAAAGCAACTATAATTCCAGCTACAGATAATAAAGGTGTCATTTGGAAACTGGAATCGAAGCAGAATTCTTCTTCCATTAAATATATTTCGCATAGTGCCGGTATGATTAATTCATCAGGATTTGCAAATGGAAAAGATTATACGACACCCATTCTGGTAAATTCATCAATGATTACGGCTGCCATTATAATGCAAAATGGAAAAGCAATCGGTAATCCTGTTTCTCAAACTTTTATTATTAATAAAGCAACAGGCAAAAAAATATTTTTAGCCGGAGAGGCTTCACCAAATTATCCTGGCGATGGCGCATTCACATTAGTAAACGGTGTGCAAAATGAAAAAGGATTGGCAAAAAGCAAAGAGTTTCTTGGTTTTAGTGGTTCGAACTGCGAAGCGATAATTAATCTGGATTCTATACAACTCATAAAAAAAGTTACTGTTCACACAATTCGTCAAACAGGCAGTTGGATTTGGCGTCCACTTACTGTTGAAGTTTTTATTTCTGATAATGGAAAAGATTTTACATCGGTTGGGCTAACTGACGATTTTATTGTTAAAAAAGCAGGACTTGAAACGGGAAAGATGATCGTTTCGTTTGATGAACGTGAGACAAAATTTATAAAAGTAATTGTAACCAATTGGGGCGAAATTCCGGCCGGTGATCCCGGTGCAGGGAAAAAAGCATGGTTATTTGTTGATGAGATTGAAGTGAACTGATAATTCTATTGTAACCGATAACTTACCACTGGTTTATTACTAAGAGAAAACAATACAGTTGTTTTCTCTTTATTTTTTACAACCTGAATATCTCTTACATCGCCTTTAACGGAAAACCCAGATTCTGCCTGTGTTACATATTTAAATTTTCCTTTGCCATCTCCTAAAAATAACATGCCATGGTTTGCATCAAACTGCCCGATTGAAATCCTGGTTTTTTCTAAATTCCCT
This sequence comes from Bacteroidota bacterium, assembly GCA_031362085.1. Lineage (GTDB taxonomy): Bacteria > Bacteroidota > Bacteroidia > Chitinophagales > Chitinophagaceae > VBAR01. Next base: position 2,695 of record JANLSA010000335.1, read on the forward strand.
CCTAATATTAAATCGGGATTACCATCTTTGTTGACATCAAGTGAATGAATTGCGTAGATGGGTGAAAATTGTGCCTGAACTGGCAACTCGCTGATTTCAAATTTTCCATTTCCTTTATTCTCGATATAACAGGTAGCCATATTATCTGTCACTAATTTTTTGGCAGAAGACAATTCATTTGCTGAGAAAAATTCATTAATTGTAGCAGTTGAATAGGATGCATAGTCATTAAATTTCTTTCTCAAAACAGGTAATTGCTCCACCATTTCATCTCTGCTTAATGCCGGATAACTTTTTCCCTGGATATAATAACACATTATTCCATCCATTGTACCATTCTTATCAAAATCTTTATAATACATCGTACAAGGCTTTTCTGCAGAAACTTTGACTTGCGTATTTAAACCCCGATTGCCTGCTATAAAATCCAAATCTCCGTCTTTGTCAAAATCATCTGCATAAATTCTGTTCCACCAACCATTCGTTGCTGCACTAAAATAGGTATATGATTTATCAGTCAATTTACCTTTTTCATTTATGAATACTTTGATAGGCATCCATTCACCAACAACTATTAAATCTTTTTGTTTATCATTATTCAAATCAACCCAAATTGCATCAGTAACCATACCTGCATTTTGTAAATCAGTAGCAAAAAATGCTGTCTTGTCTGCAAAATTGCCTTTGCCATCATTTATTAATATATAGCTATTGGGTGATTCTGGATATTTCCCCGGTATAACACGTCCGCCAACAAACAAATCTATATCACCATCACCATCTATATCATTTGGTTTTACACAGGATGCATTTACAAAAACATTTGCGACTGCATTTGGTTTTAATGAAAAATTACCTTTCCCGTCATTCAGATATAAACGATTGCCAAGTTCAGTGCTACCTTCCTTAAACACATAACCGCCCGATACAACAAATAAATCTGAATCGCTGTCACCATCTGCATCAAAGAAACTTGCATCAATATCTTCCGATAGAGAATCTGCTAAAAATGCGGGTTGAAAACTTTTGATAAAATTTCCATCCGCTCCTTGAAAAAATAATGCACCTGATTGTCCACTGGCTCCACCGATAAAAATATCTTCAATGCCATCACCATTTACATCTGCTTTTACCATATGTGGACCTTGAGTAGAAAGTAAACCAGGTAAAAAAGTTTGAATTCCAAAGTCTATAAAATTATCTTCCCTATGCTGAAAAGAAAGGGGCTGTTTAGTTTCTGAAATAAAATATGGATTGTGATAATTTGTTGAATAATTATATACAAGAGTTGCATTTTTCTCTGAGAACTCAATTACTTGATTTGTTTTTACATTCTTAATTATTTCAGTTTTCCCCAATGGCCAGATGATTTGTATTGAATCTGCAGAAGCATACTTTCCCAAGCCGATTACTAAATCAAAATCAACAGAAGATTGAAATCCTCTTGTTGGATTTGCTTCTTTAAATGCTACTTGTTCTCCAAAATATATTTTTACTTTCGCCCCGATCCCAAAACGGTTGAGCCCCTCCCCTTTTAAATGGAGAGTGAGATAATTATTTTTATACTGTTCATTTGAATTATTTTTATAAACAAAAGCCTCCTGATTCATATTATTGGTTATTAAATCAAGATCACCATCATTATCTAAATCTGCATAAGCAGCACCATTATTCAATACATCTTTATCAAAACCCCATTCATTTGTAACATTTTTAAAAGTCAGGTCACCGTTGTTTTTATAAATATAATTATGAAACGTACTCTTAGGTATTTGCTTTAAGATATCTGTATTGGGTGTTTGGCTACTTTCATTTTTTTCTCTGGACCTCTTGATAACTTTATCCACTTTGAATTTTATAAAATCATTATTAGTTACATCCAGTTTGTATCCGTTGCTTACATACAAATCCGGATAACCATCATTATCATAATCTGCAATTAAGGGAGCCCAACTCCAATCAGTATTGGAAACACCCGCCAGTTGACCTATTTCACTAAAACGTCCATTGCCATTATTTAGTTGAAGCATGTTCCGCATATACTGATAATGCAACCCGGTCTTTACAAATAGATTGAACTTGTCATATTCATTGGGTCCAAATAATAATTTTTGACGTTTGTTATCTTCAGGCAACATATCCAATGTGCAGATATCCTGTAATCCATCATTATTAAAATCGGCAATATCAACACCCATGGAAAAATTAGACATATGATCGAGCATTTCATGAACGGAATCAATGAAAGCACCTTTTTTATTATTTATATAGATATGATCATTTTCTGCATAATCATTCGTAACATATATATCCTGCCATCCATCATTATTAATATCGCTTACAACGATTCCTAAACCATAATTTGCTACTCCACCGGTAATACCTGCAGCTTCACTTACATCTGAATACAAGCCATTATCATTTCGGAAAAGTTTATCACTGAAATAGGGGTCTCTGGCATTCCGCAAAATGGGAGATATTCCAATTGTATTGGAAACTTCGACAAGAGAATGATTAAGCAGAAACATATCTAAATCTCCATCATTATCATAATCTAAAAACGATGATTGAGTAGAATAACCAGCATCATCTAATCCGTACTGTTTAGCCTTATCCGTAAATGTCAGGTTACCATTATTAATTAATAAAATATTTCTTCTTCGTTCTGGTTCACCATCGGCTGATTTGCAAACATAAATATCAAGAAACCCATCTCCATTAACATCGGCCATTGTAACGCCGGTTTTCCATCCTCCTTTACAGCCTGCTCCTGCTTTTGCTGTTATATCTTCAAACTTCATATTACCCAGGTTGAGATATAATTTATTTTCCTGGTTATTGGAGGTAAAATAAATATCTTTTAGCCCATCATTATTTATATCCCCGGTAGCTACGCCTCCACCATTGTACATATATTCATAGGTTAAAATATTTATTTGTTCGTTCTCTACACTGATATTATTAAAATGAATACCGGTTGTTTTACTATCCAGTAAAGTGAAAAGAGATTTATTTTTTCCATTTTGACAGGACGTAATAAACAAAACTGAGCATCCGATCTGAAACACAAAAAATAGTTTGAGCTTTTCTTTTAACATATAAATTAATTTTATCAGCAAGTTAAATGCTTCTTATTAGTACAAAAAAAAGAATAGAGTAGAAACTCCATTCTTTTAAAATAAAAAAACTGCTTATGCTTACAAATTTAATTATCCCACCAAACACGTGTCTTCTCAACATCGGGTCCTTGTTGAGCAACGGCCTGATCATAAAATACTTTATTGTTTAATGCTTCTCTTGATGGATAAGTAATCCTCTTTACAAAATTACCCGGACCGCCATCAGTTGCTGAAATTGCAGTTGCATCTGGTGC
>JANLSA010000340.1:0-1591 GCA_031362085.1 Bacteroidota bacterium
ATTAAAAGGGCTTGTAAAGATTGACAAGGAAGAAGTGAAAATTTCTAAAAAGATTTTGAAAGAGGAGTTAACAAAAAGCGGAAAAGCAATAGAACAAATGCTGGAGCAGTCTTTTGTATCAGGAAGAGTAAAAGGATTTAAGCCTCACCCCGAAGCATTTGTTGGTTACTTAATTGCACATGAATCACACCACAGGGGGCAAATAATGTTGTTGCTAAAACAATGCGGCCATGCAGTTGATAAAAGCACCATGTTTGGGTTGTGGGCATGGGGAACAAGGTAGTTGTTGGACATTTGCCATAACCGTTCTTCTATTTTATTCGTCACTCATCTATTAGTGCTGAAAACATGTAGGCTTTATCCTAAATTTCATCAGCAATTAAATACGTTTATTCTATAATATTTTTAAAAATGAAAAAACTACTTTTTATTTCCACTTCAGCTCTTATTATCATTGCAATTTCCTGTGCTAAAAAAACGGTACCAGCGAAAACAAATGAAACAGTAACCACTGTTCCAAAAGAAACAGTTACATATGCTGCCAATATAAAAACACTGATACAAACTAAATGTACTCCCTGTCATATACCGGCAAATGGTGGATTCAAAACTCCTTTTGATAATTATGAAGCTGCTAAAAAATATATTGATGATATGATAAGACGTATTCAACTGAATCCAACTGACAAAGACTATATGCCTTTCAAATTTCCAAAACTGTCCGATACAGATGTAGCTGTATTTAAAAAATGGAAGGAAGAAGGTTTGGCCGAGTGAATTTATATGATAGCCCGGTAACCTGGGTCAATGGACGAAAACTAATTTAGAAAAATAAGGCCAAAAGTGTCGGTGTACATTTCGGGAAATAGCAAGCTTCTGGTTTTGTTCATCTATTATAAAGGTAGTTGCTCTATTTTCGTCATGAAATCTGTAACCCACATGATATATTATGCTTCTGATTTCTGTAATAAAATGAAAAATTAGCATGAAAAAAAACATATTATGTGTTCTTTTACTCTCAGCAACATTAGCGGCTTGCGGACAAAAAAATTCGGTAACAAAAGAATTTTATTCTGCTGAAGAATTAAAACAGGACTTTGATGTATTCAGGGCTTCTATGGAAGAAGGACATCCGGGGCTGCACAGGTATAAATCTAAAGCAACAATGGATTCCATCTTTGCAACTGCTGCTTCATCTATTACAAAACAGATGTCAGCGAGGGAGTTTGTGCAATTAGTAAGCAGGGCAGCTGCTCAGATTGGTGACGGACACCTGAGAGTTATACTTCCAAAGACCGATAAGGATAAATTTGATGAAGGTCATACTGCAATTCCTTTTCGTCTTTACTGGAGCGATAATAAATTGTATGTAGTAAGGAATTATTCCACGATCCCTGATAAGGATTTTTTGGGGGCGCAAATTGTTTCAATTAACGGGCATTCAGTAAATGATTTTTTAAAAGAATATTTGGCTATATCTGCATCGGACGGAAGTAATGTAACCAATAAATACCGAATGCTGCAAAGGCCCAGGTTCTTTCCCAGATATTTTAATATTTTATATGGCTATATAGAGTCATACGAGCTGGAG
>JANLSA010000344.1:0-5069 GCA_031362085.1 Bacteroidota bacterium
TGGCAATTTACGAAGTATGTATGAGGGGAAAATAAATTATTTAAAAGTAAAGATGAGACTTAGTCCATTTGTTTTGGCAAGGTCGCTGTAACCGGGCTTTATTTTTAAAGAAAGATCAGGGCTTACATCAAAACTTTTCAAATGTGCATCTACCGTTGCATCTACAATGTTCAAACCCCACATAACTAAAAAAAAGATGGCGGAGTAATCGATGTCTCTGCGGAATTGATTTCTATAAAATCGCAACGACTCTTCGCTTAGCGGTACAAGGTCTGCTCTTATTTTATCATATTTAGCTGAGTCAGTTTTCAGCACCCGCATATTATATTTTATTTTGTATGCAAACCGGGTGGCTTTATAATTTCCAAAATTAAATATGAATACCCCAGCTGCTGCTCCCATGGCACCATATACAATTGGCAACTTCCAGTATTTTTTATTGTAAATCTGCCCCAGTCCGGGAAAAATTGCTGATCGAATCGTTGCGATTCGTGGACTATGTTCTTTCTTTTTAGTTGTATCGGTTATATTTTTCTTACCGGTAATTTTAGCTACCGTTTTTATGTCGGCAGAATCTGCAATTATCTGTTGCGAAAAAACAGTTTTATTTTGAAAGAAGATTAAAGCGATGAGTAAGAAAACAATTTTCATATTTCGGAGCATATAAGCTGAATAGAATTACAAAAGTACAAGAGAGCGACGCAAGGGACGATGAGAATAGCGAAGAAGCTGGCAAAAAAATGGTCCCTATTAAATTTGAACTATTCAGTCTCCAGTAATATTCATCTTATTCAATATAGCATTCAATTCTTCTATCGAATAATATTCAAACGATATTGAGCCATAATTATTTTTTCCGTGCTTCAACTTCACTCTTGTACTGAAATGTGATGCTAAATTATCTTCTATTTTTTGAAACTGAGGTTCTAGTCTGCTTTTTGTGAAATTTTTAATCCCACCATTTGAGAGACCACCCTGTTTATATAAATTGCGTACCAATGCTTCTGTTTGGCGAACCGATAATCCTTTTTCTTTTATCTCATCAAAAATAAAGAGTTGTTTATCGATTGTATCCACATTAATAATGGCTCTTGCATGACCCATACTAATAACTCCGTTTCGAACGGCCACTTGAATATCGGGGGGTAATTTTAGCAAGCGGATAAAATTTGCAATTGTACTTCTATCCTTACCCATTCGTTCAGCAACATTTTCCTGAGTGTATTCCAATTCATCCATCATACGTTTATAGCTGAGTGCCACTTCTATTGCATTCAAATCTTCCCGTTGCAAATTTTCGAGTAATGCGAGTTCTAATAATTGTGAATCATTTGCATGACGTATGTAGGCTGGAATATCAGAAATACCTGCAATTTTTGCAGCACGCCATCTTCGTTCACCGGCAATCAGACGATAGCGACCTGATGGGAGTCTTGAAACCGTTACAGGCTGTACGATATCATGAACCCGGATCGAATTCGCTAATTCAAGCATTGCTTGTTCATCAAAATCTTTTCTTGGCTGTTTGGGGTTGGGCTCTATTTCATCAATTGAAATGCGATTGATACCTGTAGCATTTTCAACAACGGTTGATTTTAAATTTCCGCTGCTAGTTTTTAAATCCGAGTCAATACTTTGGAGCAGAGACCGGATTCCTTTTCCAAGAAGTTCTTTATTATTTTGTTTGGGAGAAGTCATATTACGTTGCAAATTTAAAATTGAAAATTTAAAATTGTCCAAAGGATTCTGTAAGCAAATTTGAAATTTAAAATCCACAACTTATAATTCCAGGATCCGTTCTTCATTCTTAATCTTAGTCATATCATTTTTCTGCAGTATTTCTTTAGTAAGATTAAGGTAATTCATAGAGCCTTTGCAGTTGGCATCATATAAAATTACGGGTTTGCCTACGCTTGGCGCTTCGCTCAATTTTGAATTGCGATGTATGATTGTGTTGAAAACCATTTCATCAAAATGTTTTCTTACTTCACTCACTACCTGGTTGCAAAGACGCAAACGACCATCATACATCGTCATAAGTATTCCTTCTATTTGCAATGAAGTGTTAAGGCGGGTTTGAACTATTTTAATTGTATTGAGTAGTTTGCCAAGCCCTTCCAATGCAAAAAATTCGCATTGTACCGGTACAACAACAGAATCGGCAGCCACTAATGCATTTACGGTAATAAGACCCAATGATGGCGAACAATCAATGATGATAAAATCATAATCATTGCGTAAGGGTTCCAGCAGATTCTGTAAAACCATTTCCCGGTTCGGGTAATTGATCATTTCAATTTCGGCACCTACCAGATCGATATGTGAAGGGATAAGATGCAGATTTGGAATTTCGGTTTTCAATACCACATCTTTTGCTTTCGATTCATTCACCATGCAATCGTACAAACTATGGGTAACATTATGAAGATCGAATCCCATTCCGGTCGTACTGTTTGCCTGTGGATCGGCATCTACCAGCAATGTTCTGAATTCTAAAACACCCAGGCTTGCAGCTAAATTAATAGCCGTGGTAGTTTTACCCACTCCTCCTTTTTGATTTGCTACTCCGATTATTCTTGCCATTGTTCTTATCCGCCGAGGGCGGACGAATTGATTTTAATTTAAAGAAATTGTTTCCCCGATTTTTGGTAAATATAAATTACAACCTGCGTCTTCAAATGTTTTTAATGCTTTTACATGATCAATTTTTATAAACCCAAAAGTATCGTAATGCACTCCTACTACATTTTTGCAACCGATCATTTTGGCTGCTTCAGCGGCATCTTCATATCCCATGGTAAAATTGTCGCCAATGGGTAAAACCGCAAAATTAAGTTTTGCCCATTTTGGTATCAATTGCATATCCAGTGTCAACGCTGTATCGCCGCTATAATAAAAATTGCCTTCACTTGAACAAATAATGAATCCCATCGGATTACCACCATAGCTTCCATCGGGTAAGCCACTGCTATGCTGGGCCACGGTACATTTAACAGAAAAGTCGCCAAAATCCCAACGGCCACCGGTATTCATCGGATGTGTGTTTTTTATACCCTGACGGTTTAGCCATTCATATATCTCCCAACTGCAGACAACTTTAGCCCCTGTCATTTCGGCTATTGCCACACAATCTGCTATATGATCGGCATGGCCATGTGATAATAGAATATAATCTGCATTTATATCCGCAATACTTATCTCTTTTGCCAATTCATTATGTGTAATAAACGGATCGAACAAAATTATTTTCCCATTAGCTAGAACAGCAAAACATGAATGACCGTAGTAAGTTAACTGCATCCTTGTTAAATTTAAGTAGGGCAAATATAAACTTTCAAATAAATAGCCCTTGTAATTTCATGTTTAACTATTTTCGCATCTACTATGAGAAATTCTCCTTTTTGGTGGTTCCTGATTGGTTTTATGGTCTTGTTGGACATTTATGTTTTCCAAACTGTAAAATTTTTATCTAATTCAGCCAGTCCTAAAACAAAAATCATTATTTATTCCACCTATTGGATTTTATCTGCCGGTGCTATTATCATTTTATTATTGCTTCCTTATATAAAATTTGAAAATCAGGCAAAAATTTTTCGCACTACATTATTTGCCGTGATAGCCGGATTATTTTTTGCAAAATTAATTGCATCAGTTTTCTTTTTAGTGGATGATATAAGAAGATTGATTCAGTGGATTGCTGGTAAAATGTTTTTTCGGGGTACTGAGGGAGAAACAATTCAGGATGGAGATCGGATTTCCCGATCCACTTTTTTCAGTTGGGCTGGAATGTTGGTTGGTGGCGGTTTGTTTGGAACACTACTTTATGGATTTGGAAATAAATACCGTTATCAGTTAAAGAAAATGCAGATGGCTTTTTCAAATCTGCCGGATGCATTCAAGGGCTTGAAGATTGTGCATATTTCAGATATACATTCAGGAAGTTTTGCAGATAAAGCTGCTGTTCAAAGAGGTGTTGATAAAATTCTTGCTGTAAAACCCGATCTGATATTATTTACAGGTGACCTGGTAAATAATCTAGCAGATGAGATGAATGACTACAAAGAAATCTTTAGTAGATTAAATGCTCCGCTGGGTGTTTTTTCAATCCTGGGTAATCATGATTATGGTGATTATGTAAAATGGGATGATGATGATGATGACCATAAAAAGAAAGAAGAATTGGCAGGAAAAAAATTATGGACAGCAAAACAACATGAAAATCTTGAACAACTAAAAATAGTTCACACCTCCATGGGCTGGCGATTAATGTTAGATGAGAATGTTATTTTAAAAAGAGGAGACGAAAAAATTTCATTGCTGGGTGTACAGAACTGGAGTTCAAAAGTAAGATTTCCTAAATATGGAAATTTACAAAAAGCGTATTCAGGCTTAGAAAAAGAGTCATTTAAAATTTTAATGAGCCACGATCCTTCTCATTGGGATGCTGAGGTTCTAAAAGATTATCCTGATATTAATTTGATGCTTTCGGGACATACTCATGGAATGCAGTTTGGAGTTGAAATCCCTGGTTTTAAATGGAGCCCGGTTCAGTATGTTTACAATCAATGGGCAGGTTTGTATGAAAAAGGAAGCCAAAAGCTATATATAAATCGTGGCTTTGGGTTTATTGGTTATCCCGGCCGAGTAGGAATTTTACCTGAGATTACAGTTATCGAATTAATTTAATAGCTATTGGGGTAAAATTTTTATTTGGATAATTCGTTTATTAACAGATTCTTTTTCAAGCGTTAAACTTAGTAAAACACATTCAGTCATAAGCCCGTTGCCATAAATCATATACAGAACCGGGAATTAGCTGCCGATGATTCGAATCTTTACAATACTACTGGTCTTACTGACCTGCACAAGCACCGTGTATTCACAAAGTACTCCGGCAGATAGTACTATTTCAAAAATTGAAGCTTCAACAAAAGATACGTTCGATGTACTACTTTCTGATACTTCGCTGGATTATGATTTACTAATGAAAGATTTGGATTCATTTCTGGATTCTATACTTACACCAAGTAGTTATTATCTGGCAAACCTGGCTATAGGTAAAGGCTATT
>JANLSA010000408.1:0-3564 GCA_031362085.1 Bacteroidota bacterium
CTGTTCATAATTTTGGCTGCAACTTTTTTTTAACGTTAGAGCTTGATAGCTCAGTTTATTATCTCTCCTGGGCGCTAAAGCTGGCTGAGCAACTACAAAACGAATCAAAAATATTCAATTCTGCATCTATGCTTGGGGCCGTATATCTTAGGTCAGATAATATCAAAGATGCAGAACAAACATTAAGTTATGCCCTGGCTATTCAACTGCCCCCATCTGGTGATAAAGTACAACTGCTGGGGACACTGGCTGATTATGCAGAGGTACTGATTTTACAGGACAAGTATGAAGCCGCCACAAAAGCAATAAAGGAATATGATAAACTCAATACTTTATTAGGTATTGTATCCGGGAAGATGACAGAAAAAAAACTGAAAGGTATTTTAACATACCGGCAGGGAAATAATGAAGCGGCCCTTCATTATTTGCAGGAGGCATATCAACTAAAAATTGATGACAAATTATTTTCGCATAATATAATGAGCATTGCCATCAACCTTGGTAAAACAGAATTGAAAATGAACCAGGTGGACAGTGCTATTGTTCACTTCCGGCTCGTAAAAAAACTGGCAACGGAATCCAATTACATAGCTGGTGTACTAGAAGCTAATATGCTGCTGGCCGAAGCTTTTCAGCAAAGCAAACAAATGGATTCTGCCTATTATTATTTCAAATATTACTCCCACCTTAGGGATTCCATCCTCACTTTTAAAAAAGAAAGAACCGTGATGGAACTTAGTGCAAAGTATGACGCAGAAAAACGGGAGCAACAAATAAAAAACCTGCAGGCAAACCAGCAAATTTTTGCTTACCAGTTGCAGTTAAAAAGTAAAACCATTGAACAGCAGCAATTGCTTGACATAAAAAAATCGCAGCAACTTACCCTGTTAACACAGCAATCGGAAATAAGCAGGCTACAGGCTTCTGAGAAAAATCTGGCACTGCAAAACCGGGAAAAAGAATTTGTAAAAAAACAAAATGAACTGGAACTGGTGCAAAAAGAAAAACAATTGCAATCGGCACTGGCAGCAAAACAGGCACAGCAAAAAAATCTGCTCTTTGTAATTACCGGGGCCATTTTATTATTTGGTGTATATGGTTTGTACCGTTACCTGCAAAACAAAAAATTAAGTAACCGCCTGGCACAATCACTCAGCGATTTAAAACTGGCGCAGCAGCAATTAATAAAAACTGAAAAAGAAAAAGAATCGGAAAATATCCGCCTGCACATTAGCCGTGATATACATGATGAGGTAGGCGCCACACTAAGCGGCGTTGCGCTTTTCAGCGAAATAGCAAAAGAAAAATTGCAGCAGCACCGGCAACAGGATGCACTGGAATACCTGGAACATATTTCAACCAACTCAAAAGAGATGGTGGAAAAAATAAGCGATATTGTATGGGCCATTAACCCGGATAACGACAGCTTTGAACGCATTACCGAAAAGCTCAGGGCTTATACGTTGAATTTATGTGCCGGTAAAGGCATTCGCTTAAATTTTGAAGTGGATGAGGCAATAAACAATATAATACCTGGTATGGGGGTACGCCGGAATATTTACCTCTTCAGCAAAGAAGCAATTAATAACGCAGTAAAATATTCCGGGTGCAAAGAGTTTTTATTTTCATTGCAGCAGAACAATGGATACAGTGTGCTGGAAGTAAAAGATGACGGAAAAGGATTTGACCCGGATACAGTTGTTAAAGGCAACGGACTAAAAAATATGCAGGCAAGGGCCAATGATTTGAAAGCTGATTTTGAATTAAACAGCAATCACGGACACGGAACAAGTATAAAACTCCACTTTAATTTTCACCCAAACGGGGGACAGAAGGTGTGAGAATAATGTAGGTTATTTAATAAAAATAAAATAGTGGCAATAAGGATTGTAATATTTGAAGACAATAAGCTGATGCGGAATGGTTTTGAAGCTATCTGCAATGGCACCGAAGGCCTTATTTGTTGCGGGGCTTTTGCCGATAGTTTTGAACTGGATTTTAAAATAAAAAAAACAAACCCGCAGATAATCCTTATGGATATTGAAATGCCGGGCATAGATGGTATAGAAGCCACCCGGCACGTAATAAAAAAATGGCCCGATATAAAAATCCTGATGCAAACTGTATTTGAAGATGATGATAAAATTTTTAAAGCTATCTGTGCCGGAGCATCAGGCTATATCCTCAAATCTACTTCGCCGGCAAGGCTCGTGGAATCTATACAGGAAGTTTATAATGGAGGCTCGCCCATGAGCCCTTATATAGCCACCCGGGTGTTAAAACTCTTTCAACAGTTTGCTCCAATGGAGCAGCAGGAGGGTGAAGACTGCAACCTGACCAGCCGGGAAAAAGAAATTCTTTTATTGATGGTGGAAGGAAACCAGCAGCAACATATTGCAGATAAAATTTTCATCTCTTATGAAACAGTGCGGACACATGTAAAACACATCTACAAAAAACTCCACGTTGCTTCTGCCTCCGAAGCCGTAGCCAAAGCCATTCGGCAACGTATTATCTGATACCAATTTTAACGAGAAATAGTCCAAAGATTATTTCGAGTGTTACAGTGGTAAATGCCGATGATAAAGATGTTTAGGACAATGAGGCGTAGCCGATATTGGACTACTACATATTTACAATCGGTATGATTAACCCATTCCTAATTTACACCGCCAAAAATTCACCCACAAGGGGGACAGTTACCTTAAACTTGTATTCGCAATTTCACATTATTGAAAAAGGTTAAAGATATTTTTTAATGATAAAAATGTGAAGTGTATGAAAAAGCAATTTTATGTTTTTGCAGGTTTTTTTGCTGCCCTATTGCTGGCAATAACAGTGGCTTCATTTGTTCCTCCAAAAAAGAATGACAGGGTTTACAGTGAAAGGGATATTACTACAGCAGAGTATCAATTTGCACTTTCAATTTTTGAAAGAGAATTTCCTCCTAAAGACATGATAACCCTTACCAATAGCACCGGTTTTGGCGGAAGACCTTATGTAAGACCTTCCATAAATGGTGGTGTGCAAATGAATTTAGGTGCTATTCATAGCAATCCTCTTGCTACCCAAGCCAGCAGAGAACTTTTTGCGCATGAGCTCACCCATGCTTGGCAAATAGAACACTACGGATTAATATGGTACGGTCAACAGGCAGTGGTAAACCAGGTTGTTGATGGTGAACCTTACAACTATACTTGTGATGCTGCTAAAACCCTGGGCGACTATAATGCAGAACAGCAGGGAGAAATTGTAAAAGACTATTACCTGAAAAATACCTGCGCCACTGCTGTTGCCCGCCCCCTCAGAAGTGCCACATGGAAATTACTAATTGGCAGTGATGCAGTGGATATGGCCGTTAGTAGCGATGGTACATACTATATGATAAATACTGCCGGCCTCATTTATACATATAATACAGCAATTAAAGATTGGAACAAACTGCCCGGCAGTGCAGGAAAAGCAATAGCGGCTAACGGTGGCAAAGTTTGCATGGTAAATACCGTTGGTAAAATATATGAACTGGCAGGTGCTGCATGGAAGCAAATGCCGGGCAGTGCAGCA
>JANLSA010000424.1:0-2859 GCA_031362085.1 Bacteroidota bacterium
CCATAATCCTGATTTTAGAACGTGAAGCTGAAAGATCCCAGGTAATTCCCATTCCCGTTGGACCATGCGCTGTTTCAACACCAGCATAAGGCTGACCTGCCTGGCGTGCTGAAAATTTAGCTACTTTAGAAGATGTATTTATTCCAGATGCATTCGGGTTTGCAACAAATTCCAGTGGCGGGTTTGCACCATTTTCAAACACATTCCATGTCCAGCTTGCTCCATATCCTGCTGGTTCAAAATCAATAGTTTTATCTATGCTGTAAGCGCCGCCGCCGCCACCACCGCCGCCAGCTGTCTTATAGAAATAAATATTATCCAAAAATATATCTCCATTACCATCAAACTTGAATTGAAAAACGTTTGCCAGATTAACAGGAGCAAATGCTGATAAAGGAATATTTACACTGGTCCAGGAACCGGCTGTAGGAACAGTAAGTGTATATGGAGTTTCCACTCCCGGGCTTATGAGGTAAACTTTTAAACTGGTCGAGTTTGCAGAGTAATAATCAAGATGTAAAAAACCATACGTTGATACATTTTGATTGCTGCCAAATTGAGTGCCCTGGTAATTTAATCCTGCATATTTAAGTGTATTATTTCCTGCAATAGGTAATTGGCTTACTGCGGTTGCCTGTCCCCAGTTCGGATTATAATCTGTTCCTGCAACATTTGTATAAGCATCGCTGAATATTGAAATAACATTTGCTGCTGGTGTTGTTGGTGTAGGAGCAGCAAACGTTGGTGTTGAAGGATATGTCCAGAAGAAAACATTATCAAAAAAGATATCACCATTTCCATCAAACTTAAATTGAAATACATTTCCTAAATTAACAGGAGCGAAAGTTGATAAAGGAATATCGACACTTCTCCAACCTGTACCTCCACCGGTTGGAACAGTAAGTGTAAAAGATTTTTCCACGGGGCCGGGACTTATGAGGTAAATTTTTAAGCTATTGGAATTTGTTGAATAATAGTCAAGATGTAAAAAAGCATAGTTAGACACATTTTGATTACTACCTAATTGCATACCCTGGTAATTTAACCCTGCATATTTAAGTGTATTGTTTCCTGCAATGGGTAATTGGCTTACTACGGTTGCTTGTCCCCAGTTCGGATTAAAATCTGTGCCTGCAATATTTGTATAAGCATCACTAAAAACTGATTTGACATTTGCTGCCGGTATTGTTGGAACAGGGGCTGACACTATTGGCGTTGAGGGATAACTCCAAAAATAAATATTATCAGCAAAGAAGTTGGTGATATTAACGCCTTCATAGATAATTTGACCTACATGCCCCTTGGTAGTTAGTAACGGTAAACTGGTAAAAGGAATATCTAAACTTATCCAGCTATTTCCTACTAAAGTTGGTGCAGTAAATGTAACGATATCACTGACATCATCACCACCACCAGGAGCCCCGTTACCCCCAAAATCTACAACTCTAACTTTGAATGCAGCGCCGGCATTTAAAGTGCCGGGTAAGTAAATATCTAAATGCAAAAATGCTTTTGAAGAAATATTGATAGTTGGAGCTGATAGTTGAGTCCCAACAAAATTAAAGTTTGTATAATTTAATACATTGTCACCATTTACTACGAAATCTGCTGATAATGTGGTTTGATAAGGTTGCCAATAACCATTATAATAATCAACTGGAACATTTGTGTACTTATCACTAAAAACAGAGATTACATCAGAAGCTGGTAATGAAGGAACAGGTGCGCCTATATAGTTACCAGCAGAGTTTAATGTAAGGCTTCCTTTTGCTTTTATTGTATCTATAGTTGCCGTAATCTTAGTAGTACCACTTCCAATTGTACTTACACTTCCTACTGTATTAACTGAAGCTACTGCTGGGTTAGAAGATGCAAAATTTAAATAATAAGGAGAAATATTCAAGGTATCATTTATACCATTTGGCAAATTATAAGAAAATGTAAATCCAGTAATAGTTGTACTTATTCCAATATAAGAGAGCTGTTGTTTATCAACGCCATTTAAAATAATAGGAGTTGGATTAGCAATAGTTTCCAGCTTTTCAAATTTCACTTCATCAATCCAAAAAGTATATCCTCTTCCGTTTTCAGGGCCGGCAGAATAATATAACAACCCCTTCTCTTGTGAAAGTTTTGATGGATCCGGAATAGGTATAATAACTTTTTTCCAATTCGTATTTACAAGAAGGTCGTTTAAAGAAACCTGGTATTTAGATTGTCCAAGGTCGTTTCCAAAACCAATAACACCAATAGTAGCAGGCTGTGAAGCCCTGACATAAAAACTAATTGCATTATAGCCTGTTAAATTTCGGCCTGTCTTACTAAAGAATACCCCACCGGCATAAGATCCCTGTGGACTATTGGCATCAGGAACATCAATCCTCATAGAAGCCTTTGAATTTCCATACGCTTCTTTTATATCAACCTGAAATGCTTTTACATCCGATCCACCAAATGCAGCATATGCTAAGTCACTGGTGAAATCATCAATAAATACATCTGCCATTTTTGAGAATGAGGGAGGTTGTAAACCCTGAACATCTCTTTTTTTACAACCTGGTGCAAGGATTATTAAAAACCCAAAGAGAAAATTTAATCCTACAGTTGCTATTGTTTTCCTTTTCATATAAATGTTTTTTTACTGTATTTATTAGTTAGTTATTTACCGATATTAATTTGAATGTAAGTCCGGATCTCCCACTCATTACCATCGGGGAAGCCGATTGCATTGGGGTCGGGTACCCAGTTACCGGCGGCATCAATAGTTTTGATGGGTGAATAACGGGCCGAATATTTATCTAATGTTCTGTAAGTTCCCCTGATACCAATCTTTGTTCCGGGTAGCATAAACCAATCCGG
>JANLSA010000435.1:0-14078 GCA_031362085.1 Bacteroidota bacterium
GAATTGTTTGCACCCAACCGGCAAGTGTTACTTTCTTGTTTATATCGGTTTGTCTTAGTTCTCCGCAAGTATGTGTTCGAAACATGTAATGAATAATTGATTTTATGAAAGCTGAATAGAATTACAGGAAGTATAAGAGTCCCGGCGATAAATGCCGGGATGCTGACCGAAAGCGTCAGCATGTGACGCAGCGGAAGAAACATAGTAGCACTTCAGCTGGTAACACCAATAAACCGCCCCGAATTAAATACGGCGGCAAAGATAAGTATCCGTAGCCTTTATGCCATATTGAAGTTCGAGTTGGTTTGCGGGGGAATATTTTGAAAATCTTTGAGTAAAATAATCTGAAAGAATAGATGAATAAGAAAAAAATTACTAATTCCTATTTTTAAATTGAAGGCAGATTTTATCAGCATTTAGAAATCTTACTTAGTAATAGTACGGAAGAATTATTAGTACTTGCATTTTCAGAAGTGAGTGTTTATATTTACTATCCCGAACCGTACTTATGCGAAACATCTTCTACAGTATTTCCAATTTTTTCGCCGTAAAAAAACTTACAGCTTCTTCGTCTGTACATGATTATCCAACCGTAACCGAATCTGATTTTAATAATTATTCATTCGTTATCGGAAGCCTGTTCAACTATTTTAATGAACTTCCAAAACATTTAAAATATCGTTTTGTAAGCAGGGTGCATGCTTTTAAGCAAACAAAAAAATTTCATTTTATCGGATTGGAAAGAAATGAAGATACAGCAACCTTAGTAAGTGCCTCTGCAATACAGGTAACATTTGGATTAAAAAATTATAAGCTTAGCCATTTTAATGATATTTATATTTTGGCTGATGCATATCATATGGATGATGACCAGGAATTATATATTGGTCATGTGGCACCCGATGGTATTTATCTGAGCTGGAAACATTTTTTGTACGGTTACTCTCAAAAAAAAGATGACATCAATGTGGCTGTTCATGAAATGAGCCATGCGTTATTATACAATAATTTTTTTGCTCAGTTTGGTGTAGATGCTGGTTTTCGGTTGAACTATGAAAAATTCAGCAGTACGACCGGGCCTATACTTGCCGATGTGATAACGAACCGGAGAAGTTTTTTAAGAAGTTATGCTTTCAGCAATCTGCATGAGTTTTGGGCAGTAAGTGCTGAAGCTTTTTTTGAAAACCCAAAGGGTTTGAAAGAGAATATGCCTGATTTGTATGAAGCGTTGTGCCGTGTTTTGAACCAGGATCCGATGACCCGGCATAAGATTTTGAACTGATGATAAGCTGAATTAACGATTTTACTTTTTTTGTTTTATAAACCCTAAATCCGAACCCAATGATTACAATGACAATTATCTATTTCGTACGCCGCTATATGAAGCAGCGGAAGTTGAGACAGCTGCAATTGGCACCTGCAATCTCTTAAGATTACTTTTTATTTTTCTTTAATTCAAGCGGTCGTTGTATCAGGTAATAATACAGCAGAATTGCTATTCCGATAAGAAACGGGATTACGCTGATATACTTACCTTCATAACCAGCTATCAATTTTTCATCAAAGTCTAAAAACTCACTTATCATCCAGTAGCTATTGGCGGTTATCCAGAAAACAACAGCGAGATTATGCGACAATTCCGCTTTTATTTTCCTTGTCTGGTACGAAATAATGATGGCGATGATTAATGTTGGAAAAATCATTGCAATTCCGATTGGTTTCCATACCATGCACCAGGAAATATCTTTTAGCAGCCAGAAAATGATATGCATATTTTCCATTTTGCGGAAACGGGCAGGGATGGAGTAGACCTGTGTTGATTCATTTGCCATTGAAGAATGATTTTAAAGTTATGGATGAAGATAAAAAATTTGGGTAAAACTCAGTTGCCAAGAATTTTTTTGAACCGGGAAATATCTGCTTCCGGTGAAACAGGTTTATTGTAAAATATTTTGTCAACCAGTTGACTGGCAAACCAGGGTGCAAGCGAACAACCTTTGGTACCCATTCCATTTAATATGCCAATGTATGGAAATGCCGGGTGAAAACCCACAAAGGGTCTTCGCTCAAGCGTTGCAGGCCTTATTGAAACTTTATGATCTATAATTTTATAAGGAATCTTAAGCCATGATTTTAAAATGGTATCGGCTTGTTTATAAAATATAGCACTGGTGTTTTCATTATCAAACTCCCATAAATAATTACTGCCAAGCCAGAATAAATCTTTTGTTGCAAGCGGAGCAAGGGTCATTCCTTTTTTATACAAATAATCATTTGACAGGCCTGGTATTTCTACAATCAGCATTTCACCTTTATTGGGGGCAAAAGGGAGTTTATTGAAATATGGGTTTTGAGTAGATTGCACGCCATCACAGAATATTATTTGCTTTGCTATGATATTTTTATATTCAATTCTGTCATTGAAAATCTTTAACTGAGAAAAATCAAATTCCTCTTCTGATAAATTATTACCTGCAATAAGTTTTTTCCTCCATGCCGGTAAAATAGTTGAAAGATGAACGGTATAAGCAGGGGAGACGTAGCCAAAACCAAAATCATAATTGAAGTTTTCCCTGAAAATATTTTCGTCAGTTGGTTTTTGTAAATAAATTTCGCCTTCATTCAATCGTTCATCAAAAACTATTTTCATTTGTGGCGAAGGAAAGAAATCAATTATTTTTTTTTCTGAAATAGATTCAACTCCAAGCTCTGTTCCCAGTTGAGTATAAAAACTCCATGTGTAGGGTAAAAGCTCTTCAATCATCCAGGTTCTTACAATTCTTCTTCCTGTTACCGGGTTAATGATGCCTGCCGCTACTCTTGATGGCGCATTTTTTCTTTCATCATCAATAACAATGAATGAAATATCTTGTTTATTTAAAAAGTAGGAGAGACAGGTACCGCTAATTCCCTGCCCTATAATCAGAACATCAATCATCATATTGTAAATGTAAAGAAGAAAGGCTGCCTTAAGAAAACAGAGGTACTGATTTTTCAATACCTCTGCAGTCTGTTTATTTTTCAACATTCACCCTGACTCCTTCCGAATGTGAACTGAATTCAGGTGCATACATGGATTGTATCGTTGTGATGCCATTACTAAAATTTCCCGTGTGTGTTACAAACAATGCATACTCGAATACATAGGTCCCTTTTCGTAAATAATCTATAAAGAAATTGGTACTTGCATCTTTTGTTGTTTCATAATAGCCCAGGCCACCCTGCCATTTATAACCGCTCAATACATTCACGGGTTCCATACAACTTGCCCGCATATCTTTCATATGAATGTATTCCATATCACGATCAACCCGCAATTCAATTCTCACTTTTATCTTATCACCCACTTTCAGAAAGTCGCCATCATTAACAGGAGTAAGTACAGGCCCCCGGTCTGTATTTTTTTCTACAAATAATTTTTTATTCAATCGCAGGGGTGTAGCAGCAGAAGTTATCTTATCTAAATCTTCAAAGTACTGCCAGTACACACCGCCCCAAGAAGTCGGGCCACCATTCGAAGGAGTGGTGTTCCCCTCTCCGCCAGGAGAGGGGTTAGGGGTGAGGCGTATTGAAATATTTCCCATCTCCGGTTTTATTTTATCCCCTTCAATATTCTTTTTGAAATAGCCGGTACCTGCTTCTGATTTATTTTCGTTCGAATTAAATACAACATTACCTGCTTTTATTTCAACTACAGATTCATTCGCCAACCAATTTGTACCCTGCAATAGTAAAGCATAGCATGCTTCTGCAGTTGCTTTGGTAGTTTTCCAATTCGTAGTTTGTTTGTTTTTCAATAACCATGTTTTTAAATCATCAACAACCATTACATCCTTACCAACTTCACTAAAAACTTCTATCAATAATGAATGTGTTTCAATCGGAGCCTGGTGCCAGTAATAGCCACCGCTGGTTAATTCTTTCCAGTACATACCTAATTCATCATGATTGATTGAAGTTTCTTTTAATGATTTTAAAATAGCTTCTGGAGTTTTTAAGTCATTCGTTCTGTACAAGGCAAGAGCAATCATACCCTGTATATACTTGCTTTGTTTTGTCCATGTTTTTGCTGCGCTGATTCTGAAAAAGTCATATGCTGTTTTTGATGTGGCAGCAATTTTATTTTCAGGGAAAAAGCTGCGCATATATAAATATTGCACTTCAGAACTTCCGGGGACATATTTTGTCAAATCAGTTTTATTTTTCTTCAGATCATCATATTGCTTTTTAATTTGTCCGTCCAAATATGGAATGGCAGCATTTACAACCGGCGATAATTTACTCACATCAACTCCCAATTTTTTCAAATGACCAATACCTGTAATAATGTATTGGGTAATGTAGGTGTTATCGGGACCTCCTTTGAACCAAACAAATCCACCATTCGAGGATTGCATCTGCTTCAGTTTTTCAAAAGCACTATTCATTTCATTACTCATCTTTATTAAATCATATAGCAAAGCAATATTTTTCTTTTGCTGTTCTTCATTTTTAGCCTGCAAAACCCACGGTGTTTCTTCCAGCAATACCGCTTTTAATTCCTGATTTTTTTGAAGATTGGAAAGTAATGCGGCAGTATCTTTTGTTTTCCAACTTTCAAATATTTGTTTGATACGTGGAGAACTGTTTGCAATCTTCGAGGCAAGTGCATTGGCATAATAACGGTTCCATGTTTGCTCTGAGCAATCATAAGGGTATTCCATTAAATAAGGAAGTGCCTGCACGGCATACCAAACAGGATTACTTGTATATTCAACCGTTATTGCATGATGTTGCAATGAAGTGGATGAACCTGAATTCAATAATTTTTCAAATTTAAATTCCTTTGTACCATTGCCCCGCATGGTTAATGGCATTGTTTCAGTAACTAACATTCTATTTGTAAGAACTGGTAAGGCATTTTCTTCACCATCACTGGCCCCCTCCAAACCTCCCCCGGAGGGGGAGGCTTTTGCAACAATTCTCCATACAAGAGCTTTGTTAAATTGAAATGGAATTTCTATGGGGAAACTAATGGCTTCGCTTTGTCCTGCAGCAACCGTGAAGTATTGATTAGCCATTACATTTCTAAAACGTCCATCAACTGCCTCATTTGTTGTGGCATCAAATAATTGCAATGTTGCCTGCCCGGTTATTTCTTTATCTGTCAGGTTTACAATCTTGCTGCTGAATTCTATTTTATCTCCTTCTCTTAAAAAACGCGGAGCATTGGGTTGCACCATTAAATCTTTCTGTGTTACAATTTCTTTTGTACTGTAACCAAAAGCCAAATCTTTTGTATGAGCCAGTGCCTGGAATTTCCATTTGGTTAATGCTTCAGGCATAGTAAATGAAAATTCGATATCACCGTCTTCATTTGTTTTTAAATCGGGTAGGAAGAATGCTGTTTCATTGAAGTTTTTGCGGATTTGGACTGCATCATTGTTTGATTTGATTTTTTCTTCTTTGTCAAGTTGATCTGTAACTCCGTCCAAATCTGCATAAGCTAATGGCTTAAGCGCAGTAGTAACTACAACTTCTTTTAGATTTCCTTCTCCGCTTTGACTCCGTAAAATGCCAAGTGCAGTACTTACTTTAACTCTACTTAAATAGCCATATTTCAATTCGTCATCATAAAAGCTGGTAAACAATTTGTCATAATTCTTTTGCAGACCTTCTTTATAATAATAATTTTTCCATTTCTGCTCCGATTCTATTTTAATAAAATTTTGATTCCCGTTCCAACTATGGCTATTATAATAAAAAGGAAATATTGAAGGCTGTTGCCAGTAATGCGGATAAAACTGGTCAAGCGATGCATCATACATAGATGCCAGCATTTCCGCTGCTACCTTTTCTTTTTTATACCCAGTAATTTTTACTTTCCATTTTTCTTCACTGCCGGGTAATGTTTTATCCCGGAATGTTGAATATTCAATTTTTAAATCTTTATTGCTCCACGGCACACGAACTGTTTGCTGAAACTGGTGAAAGCGGTTATGTTTTACAAAAAGATAACCTACACCATATCCGCCACGGTCAGCTTCAGTAGCATCATAGTCAAAATCTTTTTTTTCATTGCTAAGATTAAAAAAAGAAAAGCTACCTGTTGACTTCTGACTTTCATCCCGATAGTTATCGGGAGCAGACTGCTTACGCAGTTCCTGAATAATAAATAAATTATCAGCAGCAGTACCCAATTTAACTGTCATCTTTTCTCCAGGTTCGGGTGCTTCATTTTTTGTGGATGTCCATAAGTATTCAGCACGGTTAAGTTGATTTGATTTTTCATCAAACAATTCAATCAGCTGTACATCTTTTACTTCTTCACCATTTTTATCTTTTGTTGAAATTTCTATTTCATAAAAACCAGGAGCAAGCTTTGTTTCATTTAAAACAAATGGTTTATTTTCTTTTAATGAATCCGATTTTGTCAATACCACTTCGCCTTTTTCCCATGAACTTTTATCGGTTTCATTATCGTATTCATCGTAAGGGAAATTTTTAATGTATTCTTCTTTATTCATAACAAACTGATCGGGCCTGTCCCAGAAACGGTTTCTTATTAATCGTTTTTCTTCCTTCAGTTTTGTAATCAACACTTTTACCTGGGCCGGTTGATATTCACCATTCATATTTTCGGTTCGGATAGTCAGTGATTTTAAACTATCCGCTGGTAAAATGCCGGGTATATCTGTTTTCAGAATCAGCGATTGATAACTTACAGAAACCATTTGTTCACCGCTTCTTGTTTCTCCGTTGATATCTGTAATATCTGCATACACCGTATAATCAAATACGGGTTTAAATTTCCTTTCAATCTTTAAATCAGGAATCGCATCAAATGCCACTATAAATTTTCCATCTTTATCTGTTTTTGTTTCGCCATTTGTTATTTCCATTTCTTCACTTGGCGGCATCCACCATTTGCGCCAGAGCCAGGGGTAAATAAAACGTGGCTGGCGGACTACCCGGTATTTTACAGAGGCACCATCTATATTATTGCCGGCATAAGCTTTTGCAAAACCGGTAATCGTTATTTTATCATTTACTTTATAGGTTCCTTTCAATGGTTCATAGTCCACAAAAAATTTAGGTCGCTTATATTCTTCTACTCTTATTAAAGTGGAGCCATTACCTTCCTTCATCCGGATATTGAAACTTCCATTCAATCCATTTTGGGGCAATTGAAATTTACCAGCGAATGATCCATATTCATTGGTTTTTATTTTTATTGAATCTACTGTCTGGCCGTTCACATCATACATATAAATAAAAGATTCATATTTATCGTTTATATGGCTTTTATTGTTTTCACCTTTCAATACAGCAATACCTTTAAAATAAACAATCTGTCCCGGACGGTAAATACTTCTGTCACTAAAAAGAAATACTGATGTTTTTTGTTTGGTGTCTTCAGTTTGATAATTGTTGTAGTAATAATCATGGAGCCAGTCATCCGGGAAGAATTTTTCCCCATCATACATTATTTCTAATGCATAACTATAATTATAATCTTTTTCCTTACGGGCTGCAATTTTAAAAAAACCATTTTTATCTGTTGTGTAAAGTGAAGTTTTTTGTTTTATATATTTTGATTGTTTGCTGTCATATCGCTGCTCCCAGATCTGTACAGCTGCTTTTGCAAGCGGTTGCCCTGTTTCCCGGTTTAATACGAAATAATCTTTATCGCTGTTTACATAACTGATATTGGATACATAAAACAGACGGGCACCCAGAATCGAGTTTTCGATATTAAAATCTTTTTCTGTGCTGGCTAATAAAAAATATTCTCCCGGAGCTAATGCATCAATTTTAATCTCTGCACTATGCGGTTGCATGTCATTCAATGTAGGCAAAGTTTGTTGCCATGTTTTAATGGCGGAGGCTTTAATTAAATCTGGCCAGTATTTTTCATCACTTCTGTTTCCGATTTCTTTTTTTAGTTTTTCGTCTGCTTTAATAATACGCAGATGAAGTTGATTGATATTCCGGTATTCAACAAACGATCTGAATGGCTGGCCCGGTGTGTTTACTTTTTCCAAAGAAAATTTTAATTCTTTTTTGTTTAACTCCTGCAGCAGGTTGATGCAATTTATTAATCCTTCTGTAGTATCTTTTTGTTTTAAAACCCTTTCGCAAATTTCTTTTGCAATCAGTTTGCTCATGCGGTAAGTTGAATCGCCATACGG
Organism: Bacteroidota bacterium; assembly: GCA_031362085.1. GTDB lineage: Bacteria > Bacteroidota > Bacteroidia > Chitinophagales > Chitinophagaceae > VBAR01. The sequence goes on from JANLSA010000435.1 coordinate 8,172, forward strand.
TTTATATTCATTTGCTTTCTCATTATATCTTGCTGCCATTAAATACCAAGCTTGTGCAGCGGCCGAAATATCTCCGTATTTTTTTGTGATAGTTTCTAATGCATCATCATACAAAGTCTCTTTATTATTGAGTACACTGTTTTCTTTTACATATTCCAGCCGGGCAATATCTACATCTAATAAAGCATCCGGTTTATTGTCGTTCAAATGAAATGCAATCAGTTCCTGGTAAACTAATAATGCTTTATGCTGTAGTGAAAAACTATCCTGGGTCTGAAATTTTATTTTTACAAATTGGGATGCGGGAGCAAATGCTTCGGGTTGTTTAATTTCAAAAGCGTATGCAGGTTTGTTGATATCACGTTCACTGCTTTTGAAATAATCAAGAGCACGGTGTGCAAGTAAATCAAAAAGAGTTGGTCGCAGATTCCTTGCATTTCCTTTCAGGATAATAGCATCAAATGCTTTCAAACTGGTTAACTTTAATACCTGATCATTTTTTATTGATTTCAAATACAGGGTTGAAATTTTTTTATGAAAATCTGAAGCACTCCAGGTGGCTATATCATCTTTTTTAAAGTTTACCGTTTGTGTACGATCATACAATTGCCAGCGGACTCTTTGAAAATAATTATAGTATTTCTCTGCCAGCAGGCTGTTGATAATTGAAGTGGCAGGCTCTTTACTCCCTAAAATTTCGTTTTCAAGTTCTTTAATGGAAAGGATTTCATTATTCTCTCTTAGCTCTTCCTGCAAGCCAGTCATATACACCAGCGACTTTATTATCTGAGCATCCTGCTTTTCTTTTCTGGCAAGTGAGTAAATGTTTTTTACTTCCACCAAAGCTGATTTGGGAAGTTTCTTTTCTATAAAAGCATCCACTTTTTTCCACGAAGCAGTATAGTTCTTTATCGTTTGTGCTTTCAAGGGCATGAATGAAATAGTAAAAAGGGTTATCAGGGTTAATGGTAAAATCTTTAACATCTTTGAAATTTTATACAAGGTAATTAATAGTACTGCTCTATAGATGCAGTATCAAAGATAATTTCATAAAGCCCCATCCCGACCTTCCCCGGTGGGGAAGGCCATCAACCCACAAAGCCAGCTTATTTGGTGAGCAAAATTGTATTTGGAGTTTGTAAATAACAGGTATGCTCTGATAAATGGTTTAACGTTTTCTTTTCTCACGATGGCCTATCGTTTGAAAAATAATATGCAGGAGGAAACATATTATGAAAAAAATTTCTACCCTATTCGTTTTAAGCACACTGTTAACAATTACAGTATTTGCTAAGTATGATGACCCACAGTTAAGTATTTCAAGTTTCAGTACCACCGGTAATGTACAGGTGGAAGTAGATGGCCGCCGTTATTATTTTGATAATGATAAAAGCATTATCGTCCGCAACCTTCGTCCCGGTTATCACTCAATCAAAGTTTCTAAAGAAAGAAGAAAAGGTAACAATGACAACCGCTGGTTCAATTTCGGAAACAAACGGGAAGTTATTTACAACAGTTCTGTAAACCTTCGCTCAGGCTATGACTTTGACATCAGCATTAATAAGTTTGGAAAAGTATTTACTGACGAAGCAAGAATTGACCGGAACAACGACTGGAATGATAACGACCGCGACCGTGATTGGGATAAAGATAAAGACAGGGATATAGACAGGAATAATGACAGAGATCAGGATAGAAACCGGGACAGAAATTATGATCCTAACCGAGACCGTGAGTATGATAACAATTACAACCGGGTTATCAGCAACTCAGATTTTAACCAGGCAAAAGAAACATTACGTCGTGAAATTTTTGAAAACACAAGAGTAAATCTTGCAAAACAGATTATCGATGTAAATTATTTCACAGCCAACCAGGTAAGGGAAATTGTAAACATGTTCACATTCGAAAACAACAAACTGGATATTGCAAAATATGCCTATAAGAAAACAACAGACAAAAACAATTATTACCTGGTTAATGATGTATTTACTTATAGTAATTCGAAAGATGAGTTAGCCCGTTTTATCCGTGATTACCGATAATAAAATACCAGCCCTGCCTGAAGGCAGGCAGGCCATAATGGGACTATGAAAATTCAATAACTAAAAGGCCTCTCCGGAATTCCGGAGGGGCCTTTTATTTTGCATAGACCTATTTGGAGAAAATTGTTTCTTGTAAATTTGTAATTGCTTATTACGAGTTAAGAAATGAAACCTCCCGATAAAAAAACAGTTATTATTATTTCCGGTGCAACAGCTGTTGGCAAAACCTCAGTTGCTATACAAATTGCAAAACATTTTGACACTGAAATTATTTCAGCCGATAGCCGTCAGTGTTTTAAAGAACTCAATATTGGTGTTGCACGTCCAACCGTAAAAGAGTTGGCATCGGTACCACATCATTTTATTGCTTCTCACTCTGTTCAGGATAAAATGGATGCAGTTGTATTTGAAAAATATGCGTTGGAAAAATCAGAATCTATTATTAAAAAACATTCTTTAGCTGTATTGGTTGGAGGAACGGGTTTGTATATTAAAGCTTTTTGTGAAGGCATGGATGAAATGCCGGAAATAGCTGAACCGATACGTCTGCAGATAATTAATAGCTATGAACAAAAAGGAATTGAATGGCTTCAGGAGCAACTGAAAAATAAAGATCCTGAATTTTTTGCATCAGGTGAAATGAAAAACCCGCAACGGATGATGAGGGCATTGGAAATTTTTGAAGCCACCGGTAATTCAATATTAAGATTGCGAAGTGGAAATAAAATAAAAAGAGATTTTAAAATTATTAAAATCGGGTTGGAATTACCAAAAGATGAACTGAAGCGAAATATAAATTCACGGGTTGATAAGATGATTGAGAACGGGTTGGTAAGCGAAGTGGAATCGCTGAACGGTTTTCGTAATCTGAATGCATTGCAAACAGTTGGATATTCAGAGCTATTTGATTATGCTGACGGAAAAAGTTCATTGGAATCTGCCATTGAAAAAATTAAAACGAATACACGGCACTATGCCAAACGGCAAATGACCTGGTTTAAAAAAGATGAAGCCATCAACTGGTTTCATCCTTTGGCTATTAAAGAGATGATTGAGTTTACTCAGAAATAAATTATTTACTTTTAAACGCCGGATGAAAATTCTCTAATGTCTTCCTTAAAAATTTTCTATCAAGATGAGTATAGATTTCTGTTGTGGTGATGCTCTCATGCCCGAGCATTTCCTGCACAGCCCGTAAATCAGCGCCACCCTCTACCAAATGTGTGGCAAATGAATGCCGGAATGTATGTGGTGAAATCGTTTTTGTAATGCCGGCTTTTTTTGCTGCATCTTTTATAATATAAAAAATCATGACCCGGCTCAGTTGGGAGCCTCGTTTATTTAAAAATAAAATATCTTCTTGCCCGGGCTTGGGCAATGTATGCACACGTATTTCATTTTTATAAATATTGATATGTGTAATAGCACTGCGACCCACAGGCACAAGTCTCTCTTTATCGCCTTTACCAATCACTTTTATAAATCCAAGATCCAGGTAGAGGTTAGAAATGCGAAGGTTTACTAACTCTGTAACCCGCAATCCGCAACTGTATAGGGTTTCCAGGATGGCTTTGTTGCGGCCGCCTTCTGTTATACTCAGGTCAATTGTGGAAATTATTTTTTCTATTTCTTCAAAGCTCAAGGTGTCAGGTAAAATTCTTTTTAGCTTTGGTGCTTCCAGTAAAAGAGTGGGATCGTGTTTGCAAATATTTTCGATTATACAATATTTATAAAAAGACCGGATGCCTGAAATGATTCTAGCTTGTGACGTAGAATTCATTCCGAGTTCGGAAATCCATTTTAAAAATTGTTGAAAATCTTTTAATACCAGTTCATCCGGTGCCAATAATTTATTTGCCTGTACTAAATATTGAGTCAGTTTTTCTATATCTCTCAGGTAGGCTTCTACCGAATTATCGGATAAAGATTTTTCTAATTGAAGATAAGCCTTGAATCCTTTTTTGTATGGAAGCCACATGTGAGGTCAGGGGATTAGGAATTGGTAATTGGTAATTAGGAATTGGTAATTAAGATTTACAGGTCTATATATATTGATATTTGGAAATTAAGATATTGATTGCTTATTCCAGGCTGATCTTCTTTTCCAACTCAATCCACTCATTATTTTTTTTCACTTTCACCCAAATGCGGGTGCTGGTTATATTTACAGAATCAATAAGCTGGTGAATAGCATCAAAATCGATTTCTAATTTTTGCCCAAAGGTCATCATTGCTTTTTTACCGGTTTCCTGGTCTTCAACAAAAACATTTCCCTTGTCTGTGTTTACAATTAAGTTTTCTTCAACAAAAAATTTCGGATCAAACCGATTGATACCGCTACTCTTTCTTTCAATCTTTGCCGTTTTATTAAAAGGCAGTTTTACCTGGTAACCACGGCCGGTTGCACAATCATTAAAAAGGATCCATGTATAGGATGTATCTTTTATAAAACAACCTAAAAAGTTTTTATTAATACTTACCTGTGCCCCAAATATGTCGGAAAGTCCCATTTTCCGGTTAGTGCCATAGCCGGTATAACTCCATACAATTGTATCGGCTTTGCAATTGTTTGCTGTAACATAAACATATGGTTGCAATACATGATTGCCTTTAAATTTTATTGTATCGCTTATGCAAACTGTATCGCAAAAAGCTTTGGGTCCGGAGGAATTGCAGGAGCTGTTTGAGTTTGCCAGTACAACTACAACCAGGATAAATAATAATAAACGCATGAAGTTTTGTTTTGTGGTAACAAAAATAGCCATTGCCGCCAATTCCCTCAGAAAAATTTTATGCGAAGCGAAAAGAATTAAAGTACAGGAATACCGAATGATTATCTTCGCCACCATTTTAAAAAATATGCAGATAAATTTAAAATCGTTCCGGCTTTTAGTCCGTCATCATAAATCCAGGTTGAAACGTTTTCTTTCTAAAATAGAAAGAAAACAACCGAAAAATATTTACGCAACCTTGGAAAAAATTGATAAAGAAGTTTGGAAAGAAACAGATTGTTTGAGTTGCGCCAATTGTTGCAAAACAATGACGCCAACTTATACAGTAAAAGATATAAACCGGATTTCAAAACATTTTAAAATGACACCGGATGCTTTCCGGAAAAAATGGCTGAAGAAAGATCGGGAAGGAGACTGGATGAATAAACATATTCCCTGTCAGTTTTTAAATCATGAAACTAATATGTGTAATATCTATGCCATCCGCCCCGAAGATTGCAGTGGCTTCCCGCATCTTACTAAAAGAAAGTTGAGCGATTATATTCATGTGCATAAACAAAACCTGGAGTATTGTCCCGCTACGTACAAAATGGTAGAGAAGCTAAAAGAAGTTGTCAATCTTCAATCGTCAGTCGGCAGTCAGAAAGTTTAAATTTTTGAACTCTGACTGTTGACTGCAGATTGCCGACTTTTTAAATGTTTACATCTTCAATAAAAAAATACTCCGGTTCACCATGTTTAGGTAAGGTGATGGAGAGAATATCGAATTGAATATTTTTAAATTCAGGATGCTGAAATAAATATTCTTCGGCGGCACGTTGTAAATTTTTAAATTTCTTTTTTGTTACAAATTCTTCGGGATAGCCGGCGATATTGCTGGTTCTTGCTTTTACTTCTACAATATGTAATAGGTTTTTTTTGGTAGCTATAATATCTATTTCATGATAGGAGTACCGCCAGTTGCGGTGCAGTATTTCAAAATCATTTTTCTTTAGCCAGTTGTAGGCAAGTGCTTCGCCCATTTCGCCCAGTTCATTATGTTCTGCCATGGAAAATGATTTACTGAAAGATAATGCTTTCTCTTTTTAGCAAGTAGGTGATCGGGCTTTCAAAAGAACCGTCAAACGGTT
>JANLSA010000439.1:0-2044 GCA_031362085.1 Bacteroidota bacterium
GGACAACGGAAGTATGCTGAAAGCTTAAGTGCTTATGCCCGTCAGTTTTTAAACCGGATGAACAAACCCGATGTGGATTATATAAAGGGGTTATGTCCTGCAATTGCTATTGAACAAAAAGTAACAACAAGAACCCCGCGAAGTACGGTTGGCAGCATGACCGAAATTTATGATTACCTGAAATTGTTATTTGCAAGAATCGGGAAAACAATTTCGCCTGTTTCTGGCAAAGAAGTAAAAAAAGATGATGTACCGGATGTAATCGATGCAATAAAAAAATTAAAGGAAGGGGATAAAGTTTTTATCCTGATAAAAATAAAGCAACATAAAAACCGGGATATAAAAGAAGAGCTAAGTATTTTATTTCAAAAAGGATTTTCAAGATTATACAATTCTAAGTCTGGTGAAATAATACGAATTGAAGAGATCCAGGAAAATAATCAATTTTCAATAATTAATAATCATTACTCAGTTCTGGTTGATCGCATTGTTGTAAAAGATTTTGACGAAGATGATATTCATCGTTTATCCGATTCCATTGGTACGGCTTTTTACGAAGGCGAAGGTGATATTTATTTAGATGTACTGTCAACTCCAAATTCCAAATCCCCAATTCCTGATTCCCATTCCTCCACTCATCATTTCAACAACCGATTCGAACTGGATGGAATGATCTTTGAAGAACCTCAACCCAATTTATTTTCTTTTAATAATCCTTTTGGAGCCTGCCCAACCTGCGAAGGGTTCAGCCAGGTATTGGGAATTGATAAAGATCTTGTATTGCCCGATAAAAGATTAAGTGTGTATGATGGCGCTGTAGCTCCATGGAAAGGAGAAAAAATGGATTGGTGGCGGCAACAGTTTATTAAAAAATCGAAGCTCATAAATTTTCCGGTTCATAAAGCGATTGCTGATTTACCGGATAAACAATTGCAACAGTTATGGGATGGAGTTGATGGAATCGGCATCAATGATTTTTTTAAAGACGTGGAATCGCAGTTGTATAAAGTGCAGTACCGGGTAATGTTGAGCCGGTATAGGGGCCGAACTACCTGCCATGATTGTAAGGGAACACGGTTACGAAAAGAAGCACTCTATGTAAAAATTCATAAAACAAATATTGGCGAACTCAATGAACTGCCTGTAAAAGATTTAAAAAAATGGTTTGATGATTTGCAAAATAAATTAAGCGAATATGATCAGCAGGTAGCAAAAAGAATTTTAATTGAAATTCATAACCGCCTCGACACATTATTAAGTGTGGGGTTAGGTTATCTTACTTTGAATCGCCTGGCAAATTCATTAAGCGGTGGCGAAAGTCAACGCATACAACTTACCCGGAGTTTGGGCAGCAATCTTACCAACTCCTTATATATTTTAGATGAACCTTCCATTGGTTTACAGTCCCGGGATACAAAAAATTTAATCCGCGTTTTAAAAAACCTGCGTGATTTAGGAAATACAGTTGTCGTGGTGGAGCATGATGAAATGATGATGCGGGAAGCCGATCATATCATTGATATGGGTCCGTATGCTTCACATTTGGGTGGTGAAGTAGTAGCAGAAGGTGACTATGATGAAATTATTTCAAACCCGATGAGCCTTACCGGAAAATATTTAAGTGGTGTATTAAAAATAGAACCTCCCAAAAATGTACGGAAGTGGAACCGTAGTATAAAAGTAGAAGGAGCGAGGCAACATAATCTTAAAAACATAACCGTAGAATTTCCATTGAATGTATTGTGTGTGGTAAGTGGTGTAAGCGGCAGTGGAAAAACAACCCTGGTAAAACAAATACTTTATCCTGCCTTGCAAAAAATAAAAGGCGAGTTTGGTGATAAGGTGGGTTTTCACAAAGCGATCACCGGTGACATTGATGGTATTGCATCATTAGAAATGATAGATCAGAATCCCATAGGAAAATCTTCAAGAAGCAACCCCGTTACCTATATAAAAGCGTATGATGAAATACGGGATTTATATTCCAAACAACCCTTGAGTAAAATGCGGGGCTTTTTGCCAAAGCATTTTTCATTTAATGTGG
>JANLSA010000102.1:0-2878 GCA_031362085.1 Bacteroidota bacterium
AGCAGCTGCAGCAGATTCAACTATAAATGCGGATGCCGACACAATTAAGGCTGGAATGCAAACAGTTGACACAACGAAAAAGTAATTTTACTATAGAATAGTATTGCATCTGTCAAAAAAATCCTTGACAGAAATAATCGAAAATTATTTTTGTCTGGAAATTTAATTCAACAAGTAAAAGAGATTCGTTAAATTGCTTATATAATTATCCATCTCCCCTGAGAGCCTTTTCGAAATTGACTAAGTGAGTTGAACAAACGCATTAGAAATGAAAAGGTTTTTTTTCTTAGTTTTTTTATCGGCTTTTTATTTTTCATCGCAAGCTACTGTTTATACATGGACGGGTTTGGCTGGCGATGGCTTATGGTCATCATTTAATAATTGGAGTCCTAATACTGGTTATCCCAATCAGGCTGACAATGCTATTATTGGTACTAATGTTAACATACTTGTGGATGTAACTACTGGTGCTTCAGCAAACCTTCTATTGAAATCTTTAACTATAAACGGAAATGCAACTGTTGTACTTTCAAATAGTACTTCACCAGTTCTTCCCGCAATTTCAATTACAAGGCGAATTAAAATAAATACAGTTGCAGGACTTATAATAACAAATGGAAGCACACTTGTGTTTGATGCAATTAATGCAACGGGTACTTTAAACTGGATACTTGATCTAACTGGTGGAGTTGGTATTGGTGGCGATATATCCGGCAATCTTTATTTTAAAGGAACAGGTGTTGGTAATGGAAATGCTTATCTCGATTTATATAATACAGCTGGTACTTTTTATGCTAATTGTATTGTGAAAAGTACAGGGGTAATCAAATATTTCACCGATTCTGGTAACACAAATTCTGATCCTTCGGGAACTTATCTTACAATGCAATCTGGATCTATTTATGAAATAAATAAAAACGGCGGCTCGCTTCCACAAGGAAGCTGGGATGCTAATTCAAATATTTATATAACCGGCGCTACCGATAATAACGGGAGTATAGCATTTTCCCAATTCAGTTACGGAAACTTTTATTGGAATACTCCTTCACTTACCACGAATATTGCTATGATAAGTGCATTAAGTGGTTTACAAACTATCTCTTTAAATAATGTTTACCTGGTAACAGCAAATAACTTTGAGCTAAGATTAAAAACTGGCGTATCTGCAACCGTTTATGATTGTACGGTAAGGGGTAAACTTGATATTCAAGCCGGATTTACATTTGCTATTACGAGCAGTACAGTTACAACTGCTGCTGCCGCTGGTATTCTACATGTAAAAGGTAACATTACAAACGCTGGAACTATTAAATCAGATGCTGTTGCAGGCAATACACCCACAAGTCAATTGGAATTAAATGGAACAGGCAATCAAAATATTACATTTACGGGATCTGGAAATTTGAGCGGAACAATTATGAGTGTAATTATGAACGGAAGCGGAGCTACGTTATTATCACCAATTACATTACCTGGAAATCAAACTTCTGTTATTTATGCGCTTCAGTTATTAAGCGGAAAAATTACAACCAGCTCAGTTAATCTGCTTACCCTGATTGACAATGCTCAATACACTGGCGGTAGTAATAATAGTTTTGTTTGGGGGCCCATGAAAAAAATTGGTGACGATAATTTTATTTTCCCGGTTGGCAAAGGAAGTATCTATGCTCCAATAGGTATTGTAAATGTTTCTGGTGAAGCGGCAACGGATCAATTTACTGCTGAATATTTAAGAACAAATCCGCAATCTGTACATGGCATTTTGTATGATGTGGGAATGGATCATGTAAGTTTTGTTGAATATTGGACTTTGAATCAGAATCTGGGATCGGCGGTAAAAAAAATTTCTGAATACGTATCACAATATAGTTTTTGTAAAAATTTAGCAAAAACATATGTGAGCCGATGGAATGGTTCGCTCTGGACAAATGAAGGTTCAACCAATGGAGGCATAACCCTTTTTCCCCCTTTAGAAACCGGTACCATTACAAGTGTCAACAATTTATCTGCCTTTGGAGATTTTACATTGATTACAGATTTACTTGAAATACAAAATCCACTCCCAATATTTTTAAAAGATGTGAATGCCGTTAAAAATAATAATGATGTATTGGTAACCTGGGAGCTTACAGCTTGTTGTTCAAAAGATGCAAAGTTTGAAGTAGAGCGGTCCATTGATAAAAATACGTTTACCACCATCGCCACTGTAAATGGAAGTGAAACAAACCGCTTTTATTCTGTAAAAGATTATTCAGTAAACAAAGGCATTACGTATTATCGTCTTAAAATAACTGACTACGATGGTAAAACATTCTTCAGCAAAATTGTCGTGATTATAAAAGGGAATGATGATTTAATAATGATTACAATTTCACCATCCATCATACAATCTTCAGCGATACTGAATATTGCTTTGTCAAGAAAAGACTTTTTAGAATTTGCAATAACCGATATGAGTGGCAAAGCCTGGATAAAAAAGCAAATTAAAGTTGAAGCGGGTAACAACAGTACTGAATTATCTGTTGATAAACTACCAGCTGGTGTTTATCAACTTTCCATATTTAATAAAAATGGAATAATGAAAACGATTCGATTTGTAAAACAATGACCGGAATCAATTAATGAACTTAATTTTTGTTTCAGCTTATTCGTAATTATACGGCTTTAAAAATATATTATTGAAAATGGTTTGACTAACGATACTATATTCTAATTTTGAAACAGAATTTACCGGTCGTCCCTATTATCCTCTCTAAAACCTAAAGTATTTTTATTTCCCCTGAAAAGCTTACTACCAGTATCTAGTGTTGAATGCACTGTGTTCAATAATTCCTTTTTTGACAAAATACTCAACTGTTTTATGAAACTGCTAATTGCT
>JANLSA010000484.1:0-2542 GCA_031362085.1 Bacteroidota bacterium
GTCCAGTAATTTTCTGCATTTTGTACCGGCGTTGTATTCGGATCGTATTTACCATCGGGACGGAGTATAACACTTCCGGGTACAACGAATGGCTGACGATCATTATAAAGTGTACGGGGATCCGTTCCTACAAATTCCTGAAGCGATTTTGTTCTGGAAAAAAACATTCCGCCTTTTTTCGCATCAAATAAAAAGGATACTGAAAAGTTTTTATAGGTAAAACTATTATTCAATCCTGCCAAAAAATCGGGCTGTACGTTACCATAAATTTTAGCTTGTGGGTCTGTGATTGGATAACCCGTTGTTGCATCAACAACAATATTTCCTTCGGGGCTTCTTAAAAATCCGGCACCGAAGAATGCACCATAAGGCTGACCAACCTGTGCTACTAATGTGGCTCCGTTAAATCCACCCAGGGCAAGCTGTGTTGTTCCGGGGAAAAGTTCAACTACTTTGTTTTTGTTTTTAGTAAACGTGGCAGTTACATCCCATGAAAAATTATTATTCTTAACCGGCGTGCCTCTTAATAAAATTTCAATTCCTTTATTGGTAATAAGACCCGCATTTAATGTTTGTGCTGTATAGCCAGACGATGCTGCAATGGGCACTGTGATGATTTGATTTTTACTACTGTTTTTATAAACTGTTCCTTCAAAGGATAACCTGTTTTTGAAAAGACCAAACTCAAGACCCACTTCGTAGGATGTTGTTATTTCGGGTTTAATATTGGGATTACCGATTGCATTGTTCTGTGTAAATCCCGGTACACCATTCAGTGGAAAATTAACTTGTGAATTTTGAAACCCATCTGTTACGAGTCCTGCTACAAAAACAGATTCCAATAAATAGGGAGCTGCATCATTGCCCACCTGTGCTGCGCCGGCTCTTATTTTTCCATAGGAAACAAATTCGGGCATGCGGAATGCATCGCTAAATACAAATGATGCGTTGGCGCTGGGATAGAAAAAATTATTTTTCCCTTTTGGTAAGGTAGAAGACCAGTCATTCCTTCCTGTAATGCCAAGGAATAAATAATTTTTATAATTCAAATTGATGTCTGAATACAATCCATACAAACGGCGAAGGCTGTAAAAGTTTGTTGCCGTAGGTGGATTAGCAGAGTTGGCAAGATTATAATAAAACGGAATCGTCAGCGAGTTGATCTGACTTGCCTGTATATCCACATTCCGTTGCCGCATATTGTGACCCACCAATACACTTAGCGAAAGATTGTTGCTTATTTTTCTTTTTGCTGTTGCAATAAAATCTGAAGTAAACTCACGGATATTAATTCCTGTTTCTGCATAGGATCCGGCAAAAGCCCTGGCGGCATTTTGACCATTTGGATCATAGATTCTTTTTGATACAATCTGTTTTCTTTTATCGCCGGATACATCGGTTCCTACACGAAGGCTGATATCAATCCAGCTAACGGGCTTATAGACTAAGTTAAAATTTCCAAGAATTCTGTCTAGCGTTGATGTATAAGAATCTTCGCCAAGATAATACCATGGGTTTACGGTATATGCGCCATAAAAACCATTCAGGTCATTAAATTTGTTTTTATAATCTTTTAATTCGAGTAATGAAATGTCTCTTGGTGTTTGTAAAATCTGATCGTATGGAGAATCTCCCTGTCCTTGAACCGACAAGTCTCCTTTAGCACGGAAATAAGTGATGGATGCTCCGCTGTATATTTTATCGGTGATGTCGGATGTGCCTGAAAGTTTTACTGAAGAGCGGTTATATCTTGTTCCCGGCATTATTCCTTTTTGATCCACATTGTTCAGCGAAAGAAAGAAGCTGTTTTTATCATTGTTCTGTGCAAAGGATACGTTATTCGTAACCGCTCTTCCAATATCAAAAAACTCTTTTACATTATTTCTTAATCCTACATACGGCTTCACTCTTTGTGAATCAAGAATACGCTGGCCCCAGGGTCTTGTTACGCCATCAAATTTTGGACCCCAGCTAAAATTTTCCCTGCTATCCGGTGCACCTTGTCCGCCTTGCCCATATTCATTTTGATATTCTGGTAATCTTAAAATTGATTCAAGATTATATGAACTGCTTAGAATTATTTCTGATTTTTTTCCTTTCAGGCTTTTGCCACTCTTCGTTGTAATTATTAATGCACCATTTGCAGCACGGGTACCATAGAGTGCTGCGGCTGCGGGCCCTTTTAATAATGTAACCGATTCCACGTCTTCCGGGTTTATATCATTACCCCTGTTACCCGCATCTACCTGGTTGTTTAAATTATCTCCGGCATCTGTTTGAGAATTATCAATTGGAATACCATCAACAACGATCAAAGCCTGGTTGCTTCCGGTAATAGATGTGCCGCCCCTGAAAACTATCCGTGTAGAACTTCCTACGCCGCCGCTGCTTCCGGAAATTTGTACCCCAGCCACTTTTCCCTGAAGAGAATTTAACACACTTCTGTCCTTTCCCTTTATCAACTCTGCGTTGTTGATAGTGGTAGTAGCGTAACCCAAACTTTTTGCTTCCCGTTTAATCGAGTTTGCAGTTATTACAATTT